>JAISQB010000053.1 GCA_031274495.1 Campylobacteraceae bacterium
TGAACTCTTTTAGCCTATTTCTACCCAATGCTCTAATTTTATATATTTTTGCTATAATTATCGGATTTTTTTACAAAGGGTTTAAATATGCTGTCACATAGGATTTCGCTTCTGTCCGAATCCATCACCGTAGCGATTTCATCGCTTGCCAAAGAGCTTAAGGCGCAGGGTAAAGATATACTCAGCTTTTCGGCCGGAGAGCCTGATTTTGACACTCCTGAGGCTGTCAAAAAGGCCGCTATCGAGGCTATCAATGGTGGTTTTTCAAAGTACACCGCAGTATCCGGCGCACCCGATGTGTTGAAAGCTGTGGCGGACAAACTAAAACGTGATAACGATATCTCGTACAAGCCAAGCGATATCATCATCAATGTGGGCGCGAAACACTCCCTATTTTCGCTTTTTCAAGTGTTGCTAAACCACGGCGATGAAGTTATCATACCCTCTCCCTACTGGGTCACATACCCCGAAGTTGTGGGATATTGCGGCGGCAAAAGCGTATTTTTGCCCACGGATGATGCGAGTGCATTTAAGATAACGCCAACGCAGTTAAAAGAGGCTATCACCGCAAAAACTAAGATTTTGGTTCTCAACAACCCCTCAAATCCCACAGGCTCGCTCTACTCCAAAGATGAACTTTCAGCACTTGCCGATGTGTTGAAAGGGACGGATGTATTGGTGATAGCGGATGAGATTTATGAAAAACTTCTCTTTGACGGGCTGCAATTCACATCTTTTGCGAGTTTAAGCGAGGATGCTTTCCAAAGGACTATCACGATAAACGGTCTTAGCAAATCCGCCGCGATGCCAGGTTGGAGATTTGGCTATATAGCCACGCCAAATAAAGGGATCATAGACGCCCTTAAAAAGCTTCAAAGCCAAAGCGTCTCAAATGTAACCTCCATCGTTCAAAAAGCCGCCATTCCGGCGCTTGACGGCACGATAGACGAGGATATAGAGTTTATGCGTAAAACCTTTGAAAAACGCCGTGATTTGGCTGCGGACGCACTAAATAAGATAGACGGCATATCCGTCGTGAAGCCTTACGGCGCGTTTTATCTGTTTGTAAATACAAAAGATATCTGTGCGGATAGTATGAAATTTTCCAAAGAGCTACTCGAATATGCCGGCGTCGCGGTAGTACCGGGTATCGGTTTTGGTATGGATGGGTATTTTAGATTTTCATATGCGACGGATGAGAAAAGTATCATCCAAGGTATCGAACGCATAGGCGAATTTATAAAGAAAAACTACGGCAAATAACATCTTGGCGGGTCTTCAAGCCCGCCGACCACCTCTTTAACAGACTTTCATTTTTAAGTTTACTCTAAATATATCATTTTTTTGTAACAGCCAAATCATTACCTTAAAAATTAATCCCAAGTGTTTTAATATACCTATAAGTAAATAAGAATTATTATTACTTGCTAATTATTTTTAAGGAGTAGGAAGATGCGTTTATTTACAAATGTGCTGCTTGTCGCGGCTATTGGTACGAGTGTGTTTGGAGCGGATTCGTTGCTTGAAAAAGCCAAAAGTTACGGGCTGGAGCCCATCCCCGGTGATATTGATGAGCTTATGTCATACATAAATGACAAAAACGACCCCATCAGTTATCCTAAAATTGAGCTTGGCAAAAAGCTCTATTTTGACCCCAGACTCTCAAAAAGCGGCATTATAAGCTGCAATACCTGTCACAACTTAGCGCTTGGCGGTGTGGATGGAGTGAGCGCTGCTATCGGGCATAAGTGGACGATGAACCCTCATCATTTAAACTCCCCCACAGTTTACAACTCAGTCTTCAATCAAGCGCAATTTTGGGACGGCAGAAGCCCTCACCTCGCAGACCAAGCTCAAGGTCCGATACAAGCCGACGCCGAAATGGCAGCCCCTCAAGAGTTGGTGGTAAGTAGAGTCGTCTCTATACCGCAGTATGTTGAAGAGTTTAAAAAGGCTTACGGCAAAAATGTAAAGATCACATTTGAGAGGATAGCGAGCGTCATAGGCGTATTTGAGCGCACTCTTGTTACCCCTGCTCCGTATGATGATTTCTTAAACGGCAATGAAAATGCTTTGAGCGCCAAGCAAAAAGAGGGGCTCGACCTGTTTATGGAAAAGGGCTGTACCGCCTGTCACAACGGTATAGCTTTGGGTGGTACAATGCAGCCGTTTCAAGTCGCGAGCCAGTATAAATTTATCTCTTTGGGCGATTTTACGGGAGATGAAGACGGTATGGTCAAGACCCCGACTCTAAGAAATATCGCTGAGAGCGCACCGTACTTTCATAACGGCGGCATTTGGGATCTGGAAGAGGCGATAAAAGAGATGGGAAGCGTGCAGCTTGGCATCGATATCTCCGACAAAGAGGCTAAAAGCATAGCGCTGTTTTTAGATAGTTTGACTGGCAGAAAACCTCAAATAGTCTATCCCGTACTTCCGGCGAGTACAAAAAAGACTCCAAGACCGAGTGCTGATTAAATTTAACCTCTCCCCGTTTTAATGCGGGGAGAGTTTTATTGTAAAGCTGCAATAAAATACGATTGCGTGCTCCATCGTGCTAAAATTTCCAAGTGTTGCTTTAATGTAGCGTTGGTAGAAATTTCCGACTACGGCAAATCGTCATCGATCGCCGCAAAAATAAAACCGACACAGCACCATTGGAACTGCAAGTTTTTATCAATAATATACGACCCTCAGAACGACAGAAGGATTGCAAAATACCAATGCTTTGTTGGAATTATGGAAATGCGTAAAATGCGTAAATGTGTTTAAAGCAAATTTGTTTTACAATAAGGTTTTTACACGAAGTTAAGGGTAGTCCCAATGAAAAAATTCATCACTGTGTTTGTTATGGCTCTATCGCTTACGGCGTGTTCGGCTAAAAGTGAGCTGTTCCATATTGATGAGATAGATAATCGCGATCTTTATGAGAGCGTTTTGGAGTGGTTTGGGACGCCGTACAAAATCGGCGGTATGTCTAAAAACGGGGTGGATTGTTCGGGTTTTGTGAAGATTATATATGAAGAGGTATATAGTAAAACTTTGGGGCGCACGAGCGCCGATATCTACGAAAAAAGTCAAAAAATCACAGAATCCGACCTGCGCGAGGGAGACCTTGTATTTTTCAAGACCAGTAAAAATAATGCTGCCGTAAATCACGTGGGTATTTATCTCAAAAATGGTCGCTTTGTGCACGCAAGTACCACAAGAGGGGTCGTGGTGAGCGACATTGATAGCGAGTATTACCAAAACTCATTCGTCGGCGGCGGACGGGTAGAATAAATTTGTTTATTTTAAATCTCAAGCAGATTTGAGCAGAGATTTTAAAGTCTTTTAGCGGCACTAAATGCTGCATATTTTAGTCTAACGCTCAAGGTAGTGTCTGCAATGCTATATAATTTGATGGCGCTGTGTAGTTCCGCTGTACGAGTATCATACATTCTGTGTGGTTGTTGAAGAATGTAGCAATGATAAAAAAGTTTTGATTACTATGGTGACAGAAATTTTATAAAAAAAGAAGCAGGTGATACCAAGCAACAGCCTGGTCGATCACCTGTGAATAGAATTGTATCAAAATATGAATAAAATGTCAATAGCAGCGGCAAACTCAACGAAGTGTTGCAAACAAGATGGCAAAGAGGCATTGA
>JAISQB010000054.1 GCA_031274495.1 Campylobacteraceae bacterium
AAGAGCGAGGACCTGTTTGAGTTGTTGCTTGCAACAACGAGTCCCGCAGCTCCCTTGAATAAATTAAAACAGGAGGGTACCCCGTAGGGGCAGTGTCAACTTTGGGGGTTGTTTCTTTGGTCACTTTCTTTTCAACAAAAGAAAGTGACAGGAAAACAAAGAAGTTTTGAATGAAAAAAGTATGATAAAACCTATTGTATTTTCTTTGATTATTTATGCTTTGTGAGTTTGGATTCCCGCCTGCGCGGGAACGACGAGAAGGGGAGGCAACCCGTTAAGATTTCTCGTCGCTTCGCTCGCTCGGAATGGAAAGAGCGATTTATCCGCTCTTTTTTTTGCTGAAAAATCCGCCTACTTCGGCGGTTAGCATACCGACGATTATCAAAACGGCGCCTATTAGTTGGATGTATGTGAGGAGTTCGTTGGCGAAAAAGTAGCCGACTACTCCGGCGGCAACGGGTTCGCAGGTGAATATGATCGCGGTTTTAGCGGATGATGTGAATTTTTGCATCGCGGTCTGCACAAAAAAGGCAAAAACCGTGGCAAAAAGGGCTGTGATGATGATAGCTTTTATGAACAGAGCGTCAATATTGGGCGGTAGGACGGGATTGTCAAGGGCAAAAACGCCCATAAGGCTAAAGAGGGCTACCGCGAAAAATTGCACAAGGACGAGGGCGAATGTGTCGTATTTTTTTGTATAAATCCCCGTTAAGACTATCTGAAAAGAGAACATCGCGGCGCATATGAGGGCGTAAAATTCGCCTTTGCCGATGTTGATGCCGTCATTGGCGCTCAAAAAGTAGAGCCCCGCGGCAGCTAAAAACGCGCCAAAACAGGAGTAGATAGATACTTTCTCCTTCAAAAAAACAAGTAGGATAAATGGTATCATAACGACATTAAGCCCCGTGATGAACCCCACCGTCGAGGAGTAAGTGTAAGAGAGCCCGAATGTCTGAAAGGCAAATCCCAAGAACAAAAACAGCCCCAAAACCGTTCCGGCTAAGATGGTTTTTTTGTCTATCATCCCAAAGTGTTTAAAGCTAAAAAGTGCCATAACAACGGCAGCTAAGCCAAAACGCCAAAACAAAAATGTATAAACGGGCGTCTGTCTCGTAGCGTCCTGCATCACCAAAAATGTAGAACCCCATACGATAGCGACCGCCAAAAGTGATAAATCCGCGCCCAATCTTTTCAAACTGCTTGTCAAATTTTGCCCCTTATCTTTTCAAAAGCACAATTTTAACCGCAAAAGCTTAAAAAAATGGCGTGAGGCTTTTTTAAATTACCTTATTTTTAGATACAGACTGCTAAAATTTGTTTTTATCCCACAAAGAGGTGAAAATGGACAATGCCATCATCCTAATGGAAGGCGTGGAAAAATACTACAGCGACTTTCAGGCGCTAAAAAATATAAATTTCAAAGTCGCTCAAGGCGAGATCGTCGTCATATGCGGTCCCAGCGGCAGCGGCAAATCAACGCTTATACGCTGTATCAACCGCTTGGAAGACATAAGCGGCGGCAAAATTGTCGTGGACGGATTTGATATATATTCTAAAAAAACGAATCTCAACGAAGTAAGGGCTGAGACAGGTATGGTGTTTCAACACTTCAACCTCTTCCCGCATCTTACGATACTGGAAAACATCTCCGTAGCGCAGCGAAAAGTGAAAAAATACGTGCGTGCGCAGGCTGACAGAGAGTCTATGAAACTGCTTGAGAAGATGGGGCTCGCGCATAAAGCGCACGGTTACCCCAACGAACTATCCGGCGGGCAAAAGCAGAGAGTCGCCATAGCGAGGTCTTTGGCTATGAAGCCCAAAATCATACTTTTCGACGAACCGACCTCCGCGCTGGATCCGGAGATGATAGGCGGGGTGCTTGATGTTATGAGGGAGCTTGCTAAGGAGAATTTTACCATCGTCTGCGTAACGCACGAGATGGGATTTGCCAAAGAGGTGAGCGATAGGGTGGTATTTATGGACCACGGTGAGATAGTGGAAGAGGGAGCGCCCAAAGATTTTTTCAGCGCGCCCAAGACGCAAAGAGCACGGAGATTTCTACAAGAAGTCTTGGTTCATTAAAGTAATAAGGAGAAGTTATGCGTAAATTTTTATTGGTCTGTTTTATATTTTGTGCCGCGATTGTTCACGCGGACGATGTCAATCTGTGGAAAAAGTCCACGCTGAACGCTATCTTGACGCGCGGCGAACTGATAGTCGGGCTTGAGCCGGGCTATATACCTTTTGAGATGAAGAGCAAAAAAGGCGAAGTTATAGGCTTTGATGTGGATATGGCAAAAGCTATGGCGGACGCTATGGGCGTGAAGCTAAAGCTCATCCCTACAGAGTGGGACGGTTTGATACCCTCACTTTTGACAGGCAAGATCGATATCATCATCTCCGGTATGACGATGTTTCAAGAGCGTAACTTGAAGGTAAACTTCATAGAGCCCTATATGACGGTGGGGCAGACGCTTTTGATGGCTAAAAAGCACAAAGACAAAAAGTGGCAAGATCTGGATAAGGCGGGGTATACGATAGTTACGAAGTTCGGCGTGAGCGCTGAAGTGGCGGCAAGGAAGATATTCAAAAACGCCAAGATAAAGACTTTCGGCTCTGAGGCTGAGAGCGTGCAAGAGGTGCTGAACGGCAACGCGGACGCGTTTATATTTGACAAGCCGTTCAATAGTATGTTTATGATACAAAAGGGTAAAGATTCGCTCATACATTTGACGACGGAGCTTACCTACGAGCCGCTTGGATGGGCTATCAGGAAAGGGGATCCCGACTTTATCAACTGGCTTGAAAATTTCTTGAGCCAGATTAAACACGACGGCGTTTACGACAAAATGTACGAAAAGTGGTTCGTAAACGATAAATGGCTTCCGCAAGTCTTATAAAGGAGAAGCAATGAAAAAGATAGTTATATTTTTGATGTTTTGCGCCGCGCTTGTTCACGCGGACGATGTCAATCTTTGGAAAAAGTCCACGCTAAATACGATTTTGACGCGCGGCGAATTGATAGTCGGTATGGATCCGGGGTATATCCCTTTTGAGATGAAGACCAAAAAAGGCGAGCTTGTGGGGTTTGATGTGGATATAGCAAAAGCTATGGCGGACGCTATGGGCGTGAAGTTAAAACTCGTCCCCACCGAATACGACAGTATTATAGCCTCTGTTACTACCAATAAATTTGACATTATCATCTCCGCGATGACCATCACGGCGGAGAGAAATTTGAGAGTGAATTTCGCCAAGCCCTACATCAGCGTGGGTCAAACGCTCTTGGTCGCCAAAAAGCACAAACCCAAAACTTGGCAGGATTTGGATAAAAAAGGCTTTATCATCACAACAAAGCTTGGTGTCACAGGCGAGATAGTGGCAAAGAGGATGTTTAAAAATGTCCAAGTTAAGACCTTCAACACGGAAGCCGAAGCCGTGCAAGAGGTGATAAACGGCAACGCCGACGCGTTCATATACGACAAACCGTTCAACGACACTTTTATGCTCCAAAAGGGTAAAGATTTTGTCGTGCATCTATCCGAAGAGCTCACTTACGAGCCGCTTGGATGGGCTATCAGAAAGGGCGATCCTGACTTTTTGAACTGGCTCAATAACTTTTTAAATCAGATAAAACACGACGGCACATATGATAGAATTTACGAGAAGTGGTTTGTGAACAACAAATGGCTGCCGCAGGTAATGTAAATGACGAAAAATCACACGCCGTTCTTTGAAAATAAAATTATCGGACACACGATAGCCGTTTTTATCTTTATAGTCCTTGCCGTCGCGCTCTACTACGCGACCACTTTAAAGATAAATTACATCTGGCAATGGAACTCCATCCCGCACTACTTTATCTATCAGGAAAAAGATGAGATAAAAGCTCCCTACAGCGGCAATGTAGCCATCAAAGACGGCGTTTTAACTATCCTGCTTGAAGATGAGAGTAAAGTTATCCCGACCGAAGGATTTGAGAGAGTCGTTAAAGATGGGGACTATGTATTTGAAGATGAAGCCATTGCCTACAAAACGGTCTGGAAAAGAGGACCTATCATAAACGGTCTTATCGTAACTGTGAAAGTCTCTATCTTGGGGTTACTCATAGCCTTTGGCGTAGGCAGCGTGATAGCGCTTATAAGGGTTTCGAGGCTGCAATTTTTGAAAGATATAGCGACGGTGTATATCACGGTGATAAGAGGCACGCCGCTTTTGGTGCAGATGTCTCTGTTTTACTTCATCATCGCTTCAATTTTAAAGATAGACGGCTTCTACGCCGGTGCGCTTAGCCTTGGTATATTTTACGGCGCTTACATAGCCGAGGTCTTAAGGGGCGCGATACAGTCGATAGACAAAGGACAATACGAAGCGGCGAAATCTTTAGGTATGAACGCGTTCCAGACGATGTCCATCATCGTCATACCTCAAGCCCTAAGACGCGCTCTGCCGACATTGATAAACGAGGTCATCTCTCTTGTCAAAGACTCCTCCCTCGTATCTGTCATCGCCATCACCGACCTAACAAGAGTAGGACGCGAGATAGCCTCCCAAACATTCAACGCCTTCGAAGCGTGGATAACGATAGCAGGCATATATCTCATCATCACATTCACCCTCTCCGTAATAGGCAACAGAATCGAATCCCGAATGAAAGAACGCGGCGGCTTCTAACCGCCCGCCCCGCTTTGGGTTTCGCGAGTATAGAAATGGCTCTTTTCGCATAATAATGAGGGGGCTTGACGGGATTTAATACAACCCTTGTGTCGGTTCCACTAAAAGTACGCTTACAGAGATATTATTGCTCTTAAACAAAAAAACCGACCATTATATTTGACCCACGCCAGTAATATATTGAAGCCCGCCACCGTCTCTTTTTCCAATCTCCAAAAAAATTACAACTGTGGCTTGTAAAAACCGACAATTGGAAAATGTTTTACAATTTTAAACTTGAACTTGTTTGCAAGGTCGATGATGAGAACGCTCAAGAGCTTGCTAAATTTATAGATAATTATATCTATAGAGCATCAATTTGTATCGACGAGGTAGATATGTTTTTTAACGCTTCAAGCACAAGCAAGAACTATATATACCGTTTGATACATTACGGACGGCATAAAGAGATTGATATCTTCAGCACTTCACGCCGTCCTGCAAATATCTCAAGGAATGTAACAAGTCAGACGGATATATTCTATTTTTCTCAAATAAAAGAACCGTTTGATTTAAAGTATTTTAGGGATATAGCAGGCGATAAGTATTTAGAGAAAGTGCAGAGTTTACCGCCCTACTCTTTTTTAGAAGCAAAAGAGAATTTAGAGATAAGAACAATAAAAAACGACTAAAAACTATTTGAGGCTGATAGATGCTTTATAACAATATTATAAATAAAAAAAGCGATAAACATAACAACAAAGCTATAAGTTGCATTAAGTATAAATTCAATCATCTTTGTATCCTTTGTTATGTAATAAGTAATTATAACACAAAATTATTTGAAAGGAGGTAAAAAATGGCTTTAGAAATTACAGACGAACAAAAAGCAGGCCTTAAACAGGGCTTTATAGTAACTTTTATAAGTTTCTTTGCGGATTTCAATACAACCCTTGTGTCGGTTCCACTATAGCCATTTTTCAGCACCCTTTCGCGGATTCTAATTTCAATACAACCCTTGTGTCGGTTCCACATTGTTGTTGCAGCCGCCACGTTTTTTATTATAAAAATTTCAATACAACCCTTGTGTCGGTTCCACAAATTCCGTTCTGTCGTCCCTGATAGCCTCGATATTATTTCAATACAACCCTTGTGTCGGTTCCACTCACATCTACCCGCAAAAGATAAAATATGTATATTGATTTCAATACAACCCTTGTGTCGGTTCCACCAAAAAAAATAAAAAAAGCGAGGTAAAAAAAACAAAATTTCAATACAACCCTTGTGTCGGTTCCACCGAGTATGAAATTTAGCTATAGTGCCGTTGAAAAATTTCAATACAACCCTTGTGTCGGTTCCACCGTTTTCGACTCCAAAAACTCCTTGCTTTTCGGCGATATTTCAATACAACCCTTGTGTCGGTTCCACCTTTTGCGCAAAAGGGTGAAACTGTTAATCTTCCTCTTGGATTTCAATACAACCCTTGTGTCGGTTCCACCAAAGCGCCGGCGGCTATAAAAAAAGTTCGCGATTGGATTTCAATACAACCCTTGTGTCGGTTCCACGTTTTCGGTGCGCCCGGTCTAAGAAGGATGTAAAAATTTCAATACAACCCTTGTGTCGGTTCCACATACTGTAGAGAAAATTAAAGAGGTTGCACCCTCTCTAATTTCAATACAACCCTTGTGTCGGTTCCACGATAAAAGACGATAGCAGGATCCAAATCCCCGCTTCTGGATTTCAATACAACCCTTGTGTCGGTTCCACAACGGGGGTTATGCCCAGAACCTAAAGAGATGAGGTATTTCAATACAACCCTTGTGTCGGTTCCACTAAGATAAATAGGCTATATTAAAAACAGTAAAGCCCATTAAACCAGTCATTTTTTGAACTTTTTCCAATCAATTTTAACATTGATAAGCTAAAGATCAAAAAGTAATGCGAATGGTTATTTTAACGACATTTTGGTAAAGATATATTAAAAGGCGGTTGGAAAAAGAGTTGTGTAAAAATTTTCTCACTATCTTGCCTGATGGTTTCAATAGTATCTTTTTCAAAGTTTCCCGAGTTTAAGACTTTTATGATTGTTGCATTTGAGGTATCTTTTGATATTTTGAAGATTTTTAACTTCAAAATACCACAATTTGGTGTTTTTGCTCCCGGTGCGAAACTACTTTTTATAAAACCTCTCTACCTCTCCGACATAGATTCTGTGGTAATTTTGCTGTTGATAAAATTTTTCTATCTCTCTATCCAAAAAATTAGCCGGTTTGAAGTCGTCGAAATATAGCTTTTTGCAGATTATAACCGCACTTGCCTCTTTGAAGCTTATGGTGTCGTCGTCGAAATGGATGGGCGTGATGCCGGTGGCTTTGGGTTTGTCTATGTCGCGTCCGGATTCGCTTCCGCATATTTTGTGGACTTTGGCTTTGAGCGATTTGTCGAAAAAGGTCAGCGTGAAGCGGTCGCTTTTTTCCATAAATTCGTAAGTGTATCTTGAGGGTCTTACGAATGCGAATACAACGGCGCGCTCCCATAGATAGCCCACGCCTCCCCACGAAGCGGTCATTGTGTTGTAGTTATCTTTGTCGCCCGCCGTCACCAGCATCCACTCTTTGCTTATGCGCTCTATCGCCGAACCCTCGAAATCTTTGACGATGCTCGCCTTTTTCCACTCTCTTGACGCCTTTACGGCTTTGGTCTGTTGCATAAAATCTCCTTTTATTGTTTGTCTAAATTATATCTATGTCCACCAAAATCTAACGATATGAAAAAATATCGGCGCAGCGAAGCAGACGGAGTCTAATCTGTCCAATATCCCGCCGTGTCCCTCTATCATATACCCCCAATCTTTTATCCCGCCGTCCCTTTTTATCGCCGACATCACAAGTCCGCCGAAAAATCCCAGTAGCGTTAAGATGAGAGATATCAGCAGCGCCTGCCAAAAGTTAAACGGCGTTATCCAAAACAGTAAGCCGCCCACTATCGAAGCCGATAATACGCCTAAGACAAACCCTTCTGTTGTCTTTGAGGGCGATAGGGTGGGGGCGATTTTGTGTTTGCCGAAGAGTTTGCCGAATACATACTGAAGTACATCGGAGATTTGCACGACTATTATCAAAAAGGCGATTAAGAGTAGATTTTTCCCCTCGTATCCCTCGACCTCCAAAATCAAAAGTGCCGGAACGCACGAGATGCAGTAGATACTTATCATAACGCCCCATTGCGTCTTGGCGCACCTCTCAAGAAAATTTTTCACATCCGCCTTGAATGACGAGAGTATGGGTAGCAGCAAAAAGACATAGACGGGGATAAAAATGCTAAACATCCCGTACCACTCCACATATACAAAGAGATATTGAACGGGCAGGGCTACATAAAACGCGAAAAGCAGCGCGTAGTAGTCGTTTTGGTTTGTCGGCGTTATCGTGATGAACTCGCGCA
Source organism: Campylobacteraceae bacterium (assembly GCA_031274495.1). Classification (GTDB taxonomy): domain Bacteria; phylum Campylobacterota; class Campylobacteria; order Campylobacterales; family Campylobacteraceae; genus JAIRKW01. The sequence continues at coordinate 8,098 of JAISQB010000054.1, forward strand.
AGGCAAGGGCGGATATGAGTAAAAAAAGTGTTATCACGGCGCTGTTGCCAAGCCAAAATGTCGCTCCGATGAGCGCTGCCATTATCCACCAAGAGTAGATTCTGGCGTTTAGATTTTCTATGATGGGGTTTGGCGTTTTTTGGCGTATCTTTAGCACCAAGCCCACCGCCGACGCGAAGAGTAAAACAGCCCCCACCCCCAAAAACAGCGCCAATGTCTCGTTCATAAAGTCCCCTTTTTCGTCTGTATCAACTCATCTCTCAGCCTTTGCAAAAACTCTTGCTTGCTCTCCTCTTGTCCTAAGCTCGTCGCCTTTCCGACCGTCAGCGTGCAAAGAAACGGGAGCGGTATAAAGTGACCTTTGGGCATCACCCTTTTTAGATTATCCAGCCAGATGGGGACTATCTCGATGCGCGGATTCTCTTTTGCCAGCAGGTAAATTCCAGCTTTAAACGCTAATAGTTCATCCGTTTTATTTCTCGTGCCTTCAGGAAAGATGATGATAGAGTCGCCGTTTTTGAGCGCTTCAAGTATGGGGGTGAGCGGATTTTTGCCTTTGGTGTCGCGCTCCACCAAGACGGCGTTAAACATCTCTTGTATCATAAATTTACGCACAGGCGTCTTCGTCCAGTAATCATACGCCGCGACAGCCCTCGTCTTCTCCCTCAAGCTTTTGGGAAGCGCCGACCAGATAAGCGCAAAGTCCGCGTGCGAGCTGTGGTTGGCGTAGTATATGCGCTGATTTGCGTTGGGTTCGCACCCTTGCCAGATGAGCCGAACTCCCGTGAGCAATTTCCAAAAACCAATAAACAGCCAAACGCATAACTTTGTAAACATCCGCCTAACTCCTTACGGCAATCGAAACGGTAAATATGCCCCAGATATCGACGCGCAAAGCCACTCTTTTAAATCCCGCCGCACTTACCAATTCGTCCATCTCGCGCTGCGTTCGCCTTCGCATCACCCACGCTCTGCCGCCCTGATGGCTTGGCAGGACCCTTGCTATGTATTCGAGTTGGGGATGATAGGGTTGGTTTGTGTATATCAAAAAGCTGCCGCTTTGCATTGATGATGCGAGACCTTCCAGTGAATTTTTTATCAGGCTGTTGTCGCCAAATAGTTCGTATAATCCCGAAACTATGGCGATGGTCGGTTTTATCTCAAGCGATGTGAGGCTCTCTTTATTGAACGCGTCCCCTTGTACAAATTTCGCCGTCAAGCTTAGATTTTTAGAGCGTATGAGTTCCTGCCCTGCTTTGACATTAATTTCGCTAAAGTCCCTAAGCAGTACGGAGTCGGGAAGCGGTGAAATTTGGCTGATGGTATCCAAAACATATCTTCCGTGCCCCGCCGCGATATCTACTATATCGACGCTTTTGCCATCCTTCCTTAAACTCTCTATGCAAAATTTCAACAACTCTTCCATATGGACCTTTCTCTGCCTGATACCGCGCCAGCCGATGGAGCGCAGATATATGAAGTCCGCGAACGCGCCAAAGTTCGTAACGCCGGAGGGTTGGTTTTTGTAGATATAATCCAGCGAGCTTCCCGAGTCAAATCCCCTCTCAAATCCAAGCCTCACGCCGTCCGAAACGCGCCCCGCGTATCTGACTAAAGCCTTTTGAAAATTCCAGTAGATATTTTTGAAAAACCCCGCAGGCAATGAGAGCCTATCCGATTCGGCTTTTGTGAAGCCTATCTTGTCGGCATTTAGCAGCGAGGGAAATGTCGGCTCTTTGCACTCTATTATAAACCTCTTTATCTTCTCAATCGTCTCGCGCCTATCTTTTTCGCCGAATATGTCGTGGTAAAAGTTTGGTATTTCGTGGTACTCTTTTTGCGCGCTGTTAAGATTACTAAAGAACTTCTTTTGCGCTTTTTTATCCACCACCCAGTCGCTTCCCGCGCTAAAAATTTGTGTAGAAGTGTGGATAGAGTCGGCGTCCTCTATCACTCTTTTCGCGCACTCGTGAAGCCCCAGCAAAACTTTGACCGATATATCTTTCGTGATGGTTTCATCTTGTTCGTAGGAAGCCACCCTCTCTTCATCGTGCGTGAGCAGAGATGGCTTGACATAGCTTTTGACTTTAAAGTCTCCTTTGAAGTTGTACAAAAGACCCAGCCCGCTAAGCGCGAAGGGCACATACAGCCTTATCTTAAACGCGGGCGCCCCCAACACCAAAGCCCTGATAGAAGGTGTGTAATCGTGTACCCACAAAGCCGCCACGACCGCGCCAACGCTTTGCGCGATGATAGATATATTCTGCTCTTTTATGCCGTAAGTTGTTTTGATGTGCCCTATAAAAAAGTCCAAATCTTTAGCAAGCTCAGCGAACTCCGCGCTCTCCTCAGATGTCGATTTGCCGTGACCCCTCATATCCCATGCGAAAAAATCATACCCATCCAACCCCAACTCATCCACCAAATGGGCGATCCTAAGATGGTGCTCGTGACCCCTGTGCAGCAGTACTATAGCTTTTTTCTCTTCCGCCTCACTATCCCAGTGCCTATAAAATATCTGTGTCCCGTCAAAACTCTTGAAATTCTCTTCCATCCGACAATCCCATCCTTACTCTGTTAAATATCGTAACGCAAAGCAGCAGTATAACCGCCCACAATATATAATTTATCCAATCCGTAGACAAATTCGCCCCAGCCATAATGCCAAGCGCCCCAAAAACAAAAGCCCTATCGCTCTTACCCATAGGTCCGTCATATCGTCTACTCGCCCCCACAAGAGGCGCCATCACGCCCGCGTATTCGCTGATGATAGAGAGTATGGCAACTGCTATGACCAAGGGCACGCTTGCCGTAAATACAAACACAAGATACAACGCCGCGTCGGACACCACATCGCAAAGTTCGTTGAGGTACGCGCCAAGCGTCGTCTTCTGCCCAAACTCCCGCGCCAACATCCCGTCAATGGCATTGAGCGCCATACGGATAAACATAAAAACAGGGATGATAAAAAATAGCGT
>JAISQB010000076.1 GCA_031274495.1 Campylobacteraceae bacterium
GTCTGCTTTTTTTCTATCATCTGCATAGCATTCAACCCCTCAAAAGCGTCTTTGCAGTAAAAAACGGCGCCGCTGTAAGATGGGCGGCAAAACTCCTCCACAAAGTTCTCATTTAACGCAGCACCCCCCAGCAGTACGGGCGCCTTTATGCCTTGCCGCTCCAGTTCTTCCAAGTTCTCTTTCATTATTGCTGTGGATTTTACTAAAAGTCCGCTCATACCGATAGCGTCGGCGTTGTGCTCGTGGTAAGCTTTGATGAAGTCCTCTATCTCCGCCTTTATACCGATATTTACGACATTGTAGCCGTTGTTTGAGAGTATGATATCCACAAGGTTTTTACCCACATCGTGAACATCGCCTTTGACGGTCCCTATAACGAGCGTAGTCTCTTTTTTACCTGTTTTGGGAAGATATGGCTTCAAAAAATCGACCGAAGCCTTCATCACTTCAGCAGATTGCAAGACAAAAGGAAGCTGCATTTTCCCGCTGCCAAATAGCTCCCCTATCTCCTTCATCGCGCTAATCAGCACATCATTTACGATTGCTTCGGGCGATATCTCATCTTTTGCGTGCGATAAAAGTTTTAACATTCTCTCTTTGTCGCCCTCTTTCAAAAGCGTTTTTATCTTCGTCGCGGTGTCGAGATTGTCAAACTCGTCGTTGGTGTCGCTCTTTTGGGTTTTGACCTTATCAAAATGGCTGATAAATACAAAAAGCGCCTCGCCGTTTGGCTTTTTGTCGAACAGCAGATCCTCGCAGACTCTCAAATCATCCAAACTTATCTTGTGAAGCGGTAAGGTATTTTTCACATTCACGATGGCAAAAGTCAGCCCCGCCTCTACGCAATGGTGCAAAAAGACGGAGTTTAGGTACTCTCTGGCGTTTTTATCAAGTCCGAACGAGATATTTGAAACGCCAAGGATGGTTCCAGCTTTGGGATAGAGCGCGGTAAACTCTTTTATGGCTTCTATCGTTTCGATAGCGGCGGTAAAGTATTCGCGTTCGCCGCTTCCGACGGTGAATGTGAGCATATCAAACACCAGATCGCTCTCACTAAGCCCGTGCGTTAGGGCAAGGTCGTACATCCTTTTAACGACGGCGATTTTTTTCTCTTTTGTCTTTGCCATACCGCTCTCATCGATACACAGACACACGAGTGCCGCGCCGTAGCGTTTGGCGAGGGAGCAAATTTTGTGAAATTTCTCTTCGCCGTCTTCAAGATTTGCCGAATTTATAATTGCCCTTCCGCCGATATGTTTCAACGCCTCTTCAAGCGCCTCGGGGGATGTGGAGTCGGGCATAAGCGGAAGGGGGATTTTTGTGTTATAGAGGCTTATGGTTTTACGCATATCCTCTATCTCGTCGCGCCCCGCAAAGCCTACGCTTACATCGATGCCGTGCGCGCCGCTTTTGGTTTGGCTCTGCGCGACATTCAAAACCCCATCCCAATCTTTCGCCAACAGCAACTCTCTAAAAGCTTTGGAACCCGTGGCGTTACTGCGCTCGCCTATCAAAAACGGAGGCGGATTTTGTCGCAGGCTTTTACTCTCGTACAAAGAGGTGATACAAGGCTCAAGATGACCTTTGGGCGGTAGTGGAACTTTATCTTTTACGGCTTTAGTTAGCTCCAAAATATGCTGTGGGGTCGTGCCGCAACAGCCGCCAAGAAAGGAGACCGCGTCAAATTTTAAAAGCTCGATTTGAAGCTTTGCAAACTCTTCGGGACCCATCGGATAAAAGGTGTAGCCCCCTCTATTTTGCGGGAGTCCCGCGTTGGCGTGTATGCTTATGGGTCTATCCCAGATATGACTTAGCGCCCTTATGTGAGGCAGCGCCTTATCGGGACCGCTTCCGCAATTTATACCCAAAGAGAATATATCAAAAGGCTTTAGTATTGCCGCGGCTGTCGCTATATCCGTGCCTATGAGCATCGTACCGCTTGTCTCTATGGTGACCGATACCATTATGGGCTGCGCGGTTTTAAGCTCTTTTTTGGCGTCGTCTATAGCCAAAATCGCCGCTTTTATCTGCAACGGGTCTTGCGCCGTTTCTATGAGGAAAATGTCCGTTTTTGCCTCTATCGCGGCTTTTGCGCAGTTGTGATACCCCTTATACATCTCATCAAACCCGATAGAACCAAGTGAGGGAAGCTTCGTGCCCGGTCCCAAGGATGTCGCCGTGAAACGCGTTTTATCAGTAAACTCTTCGCACACTTCGCGCGCTAATTTTACCCCTTCGTAAGTGAGCTCATAAGCCCTATCTTTTAGTTCGTACTCGTCAAGCACCCAATCCATCGCGCCAAAAGTGTTTGTTTTGATGATATCGGCACCGGCTTTCAGGTAACTTCTGTGTATTTTTTTGATCGCCTCCGGCGCGCTTACATTTAAAAGCTCGTTGCAACCCGCGGCGTTTTGCCAGACGGAGGGGTCAAGGTTTAGATTTTGTATCTGCGTGCCCATCGCGCCGTCAAGCACTAAGACTCTATGTTTTAATATCTCTTGTAAACTATTCAAATGCACCTCTAATTTTCTGTCGCTTTAAATTGAATTTTTTTATCGCCGACGATATATGTCGCTTGGGCTAAATCCTCGCTGATGATGTAAGAGCCTGTTTTGTTGCCTTGGTTTATCTCATCATACACAAGTTTTTCGCCCTCTTTTTCTTTTAATTTTAAAACGCTATACTCTTTTTGCCCACTATGCAGCACGCCGCCCTTTTTTAGCTCTTTGTCTAAGAGAATTTTCAGTTCAAAATTTTTATTTAGCCCGACAGACTCAAAATAGTACTCACTGTAAGACTCTTTGCAATCATACTCGAACTTCACCACAGCCTCATCCGACCCATAATCAACCGCAAAGCAGCTCTCCTTTATAAGCTTCATTTTATTATTCGCCACTTTATACACACTTTTGCTTACTCTGCTGCCCATACAGCAGATATCCGTGGAGGTGATGGTCTTGTTTATATGGTCAAACTCAAGATTGACCCCCTCAAAACTGCTCAAAAAGAACTCTTTTTTCTTTGGGTTGTATAAAAAATATATCCTATCCGCGTTGCTTCCCGCATATGAGTTACGGCTAAGTGAAAAGTCCTCATATCCGTCAAAATTATAATCCTCCGTATCTATACAATACCCCGCGCAATATTCAGCGTCGTTCCCGAAAAATAGGCTCTCATTGCCCCTTTGCGCCGCTATCTTTTGTGCAAATCTGTTTGACGGCTTTTGAAACACCATAACGCTATCGTATTTGGCGTATTCGCCGCTATAGTCAAAATTCAGCCCTATATAAAAATCCTTCGTCTGCGCGATCTCTCTAAGCTCCATCCCCTCCAAAGCCTTCAAACGCTCAAAGCTGCCGTTTTTGGGGTCGTATTTATACTCATCCGCGCTCTCTTCGGAGTCGCATTTAAGCCCAAATGTTGGTTCATTATTGGCACGCGTATTGGAAAAGAGAAAATTCGCATCGCAAGTTTTATTATCAAACGTTTTGGCATATAACAACTTTTTCTTATCCTTACTGAAAACAGTGATTTTATGGATATTTTCCTGCGGCACTGCGGCAGACTCTATGGTAAATTTACCAACTTCAATCACACTCGTATTAGCCAATAAAACGCCAACGCTTAAACCAAGCGCCGCTATATACCTACCCATCCTTCTCCCTTTGTCCGTTTATCCGCGTAATAATATCACATTAGGGTGTATATGACAATATTTCTTAATTGGGATTTTAATATTTTAGACTATAATTGTTTGAAAAAAAGGTGATTTATGGCGTCGGTATCCCAGCGGCAGGTTTTGCAATTATCAAATTATCTCTCTATTATACACCACACAAAAGGGCGCATAAGAGTCAGTATAAGTCCCAAGATAAGGGAACTCAAAGAGGAGTTTGAAAAGCTCTCCATCAATAAGGCAAAAGAGTCGCTAAACAAGATAGAGGGCATAAAAGATTTTAAATTTATCGCCCTTTTGGGGACTGTGACGATTATCTATGACGGCGGTATTTTTAGCGCGCAAATGTTAGAGGACTTTATAAATGGTCAAAATACCCAAGAGGTAACGACCTTTATAAATACTCTTTTGGAAAAAATTTAAACTAACAGGAGGAAGATATGGCACTACCATTATTTGTAGCCGGTCTTGCTGTGGGCGGATTGGCTGTAGCGGCCTTTAACAATAGGGCAAAAATAGCTGACGAATTTCAAAAAGGGGTCAAAAAAGCTAAAAAAATAGCCCGCAAAGAGTTGGACGAAGCTTTAGAGTTCACACAAAAAATCAAGCGCGAACTAAAACCCCAAAAACCAAAACGCACCCAAAGCACAAAACGAAAAAGAGCTCCTAAGGAGGATAAAAAAGATGCCTCTTGATACGGGCGACCCACGCTCAGTAACGGGGAATTTCGTAAGCGCATTAGGTGCGGCAGGTGCGATGGCGGCGGGTTCGCCAAAAAAGCAGAGAGCTTTAAAGAAAACTCTGCAAGCAGGCATCACCGCGGCAAGTTCTATAGCGGCGGCAAACTACATCGGAGAGGGCAGATACGCTAACGCGCTCACCTCTTTTGGCGCGGGAGCAGGCGGAGTTTACATACTTGAAAAATTATATTCTAAAAAGGCAAAAAAGATGAGCAAAAAACAAAAAAACAAAAAAGCGAACAAGAAAAACAAAAATTCATCGCTTTTAAATACCAATTTCGGTTTCACGGGCGGGGATTTCGTCATAGGCACGCTAATCGGCGCGGCGGTGACTTATGTGCTTACCAATAAAGAGGCGAGCGCGGCGGTGATGAAGACATTGGCAAAAGGTACCAACTTCTTGCAAGCGGGCTTTGAAGAGCTTAAAGAGCGTTTTGAAGACGCCAAGGCCGAAGCGCAGGCGGAAAGCTAAGATTTGAGCCGCTTTTTTCTAAAACACAAAACTCCCCTAAGGAGACGCTACGGCTCACACGATATCAACCTCAAATGCGACACAGACGCGCTTAGCGTGCGTCTTGAGAGTATCAACGGCGTAAAAAAAGCTAAAGTAAACCCCATCGCGCATACCTTTACTTTGTATGCGCAAGACGGCGGATGGGACGCGGCAAGGGTCGAAAAAGAGCTCCTAAATGTGGAATTTGGCGCATTCGTGGGAGAAAAAATCCCAAAAAGGCATATACACAGCGAAAGCAGCGCCTCAGGACTTTGGCGCTCTCTTGGCGCTTTGGCGTTAAGTACGGCGGTAAGCGGCAACGGCACAAAGCTTCTTATCACCTCTTTGGCATCATTTCCGCTTTTTGCAAGAGGCGTAAACGACCTCATCGAAAACGGAGTTACTTCAAAAGTATTGGAAGCGATGGCTGTGGGCGTCTCTTTGGCAAGGTCTGATTATCTGGCTGCCAACAGCACCAACGCCCTTTTGGAACTTGGCGAATATATAGAAGAGACCACCGCCCAAAGAAGCGACGAACTTATCAAAGAGCTTGGCAAACCAAACATAGACAAAGTCTGGATAGAAGAGATAATTGATGGGCAAAAAGTCTTAAAACAGATACCATCAACTTCCGTCAAAGTAGGAAACATAGTCGTGGTAGGCACAGGCGAAACAGTAGCTATCGACGGACACGTTATAGCTGGCGTCGCCTTGGTCAATCAAGCCTCTATGACGGGTGAGAGCGAACCTGCCAAAAAAGAGCGCGGCGACCGCATAATGTCAGGCGTCATCATCAAAGAGGGGCAGGTAAAGATTTGGGCTGAACAGGTGGGCGACAACACGGCAACGGCGAGGATTAAGCACTATATACTCAGCTCACTCGAAGAGAAATCCGCCATAGGGCTGAAAGCTACCAAATTAGCCGACAAATTAGTCCCCATCACCTTAGGACTATCGGCGCTGTCGTATCTTGTCACGCAAAATACACAAAATGTAGCCTCCGTACTGCAAGCCGACTACTCGTGCGCACTAAAGCTTGCCACCCCGGTAGCGTTCAAATCCGCCATAGCTCAAGCGGGCAAAAGCGGCATTTTGATAAAAGGTGCGAAAGTACTCGAAGCACTATCCGACGCCGACACTTTTGTATTTGACAAGACAGGCACACTCACGCACGGCGAACTTGAAGTTATCTCCGTCACCTCGTTTGATGAGAACTGGAGTAAAGAGGAGATTTTAAATCTAACGGCAAGCACGGAAGAGCACTATTTTCACCCCGTAGCCGAAGCAGTGGTAAGAGCCGCGAAAAAGCTTGGATTTATCCATATGCACCACGAAGAGGTAGAGTTCATAGTAGCCCACGGCGTCAAGACCATCGTCTCCAACAAAGAGGTAGTCATAGGCAGCCGCCACTTTTTGGAAGATGACGAAAGGGTAAGCTTTGAAGGACACGAAAACAAGATAAACAAAAGCTTAGAAGAGGGAAAGACCATCCTTTATGTCGGATACGACGGCAAACTCCTCGGTATGATAGAGATGTTTGACAAAGTAAGAGAAAACGCCAAAAGCGTTATAAGGCAGCTGAAAGATTTGGGGATAAAAAAGATAGTGATGCTAACAGGCGATGTTAGTTCGCGCGCATACGCTATAGGCGAGGAGTTAGGCATTGACGAAGTACACGCCAATATGCTCCCTCAGACAAAAGCCAAAGTTATCAACAAGCTTAAAAGCGAAGGTTTAAAGGTAGTCTTTGTAGGCGACGGCATCAACGACGCCCCCGCCCTTATGAACGCCAATGTAGGTGTTAGTATGTTTAAAGGTGCCGACATCACAAAAGCCACAGCCGACATTAGCCTTATGAAAGACGACATCCAAACCTTAGTAGAGATAAAGGTCTTAGCAAACAGAGCGATTGAGCGCATCCATAAACATTTCAACGCGACGGTAGGCGTAAACAGCGCCATCTTACTGGGGGCTAGCACAGGGCTTCTCACACCCGTAACAACGGCACTTCTACACAACGGCACGACGATAGCGCTACTACTAAACTCGATGAAAAAATTAAAAGTTGGACAAAATGACAAAAACAGAAACAAAAAATAGCCTGCAAACAAAAAAAGAGATAGCGAAAGCTGGTATGACAGCCTCCTTGGCCATCGTAACCCTAAGCGCCCTTATGCTAAAAAACAAAACCGCCAAAAAACTCCACGTAGGCGCCGGAATAGCCCTAATAGGCTTCTCCTACTGGCACCACTCACTCTACCAACCAAAAGCCGAAAAGCCAAAAGAGCACAAAGGGCACAAAAAAATTCACGCCAAAA
>JAISQB010000015.1 GCA_031274495.1 Campylobacteraceae bacterium
CAACAAGTAGCGAACTTACAATCAATAATCATAAATTTAAAATATGGGATCAGAATATCACATCCGACGAGGTGGCATTTGCTTCTTTTAGCGGTTATATGTCATTTAGTGGGGAGATAACGGAACAATCTTTGAGGTTTTTAGGCAATGGGGCTAAAAATCTTCTCGGACAAAATATAAATGGCGTTTTTCAAATAGCTGACGGTGTTATCACTGGTCTGTTTGACCGCAATATGAATCCTAATGAAAGCTTTAGTCAAATGTTTATAGAGAGAGGGTTAGAGTTAGCTGCTTCTGAAATAGGTATAAAATTAGGTACAAAGATAGGTACCCCCTACGGTGTTCCCGGTAAAATCACAGGAGCGGTTGCAGGAGCTGTAGTCGGTTCGGTTATCGGCGGTGTAAACTCTGATGATTTTGGTAAAGTGCTTGACAAAATAGTCAATGATTTAGGCGACGATGTATTTGGGGCGCTTGTTACGACAAAATATGACAACAACAAAGAAAAGCTAATATTTTCCACCAACTCCGACACAAAACTTGCTATAGATAAGGTATGGGAAGGTGATGGTATGATGGGTTGGCATATAGAAAACAGTGTGCCGTTTGAGTTTCGCTCCGCAAGGAATAAGCCGTTTTCTTTCTCTTTTAAAGATAATACTTTTAATTTTGAACATTGCTATTGGAGTAGTTTTGAGCGCGATAGGGTTAATTATCAAGGGTTTAAGGGATTGCTTGAGCGCTTGCCTGTAAATGGATTTTCTATACAGACTATGGATGTAACCGGTGATAACGCGAAAGTGATATATAATTTTCTATCCAAAGAGTGCACTAAAGAGCAAATTATAGATGCCGCCCGCTCAGGCGATAAGACCACACTGTACGCTTTGACACAATTTAAAACGATTATCTTGGAGGGTGATAAAGATTTGATAGACCAAATCAACCCAAACGACTACTCCCAAACTTATCTCGAAAAACGAGCCCAAATGTTCTATAACTACATCAATGAAAACAAAAGCACATCGCTTCCGACATATCACGATTTAAAAACAGGTACAACATTGCACAATGAGAGCACCTCAAGAACAACTGTATTATTTGGTACTGACGGTGAGGATAAAAATTTATCTCACAAATTGAGCGGTTCATTCAATCGTTATATATTCGCGGAAAAGAGTAACGATACCATCAACCTAACAAGCGGCACAAACTACATAGAGGGCGGAAAAGGCAATGATACGATAAACGGCGGTAGAGGCAGCGATACTTACTACTTTACTAAAGGCGATGGTAAGGACACTATAATGGACAACGGAGGCGGCAAGGACACTATCCTTTTTGGCAAAGGTATAAGCAAAGACGATCTTTACATTAAAGCAGAAGATAATAATCTCATCATAGCTATCAAAGAGGATGGAAAATCTTTTGATGAATTAAAAGATAGGATAACCATAAAAGATTGGCATAAAAAAGGAAATAAGATAGAGCAGATAAAGTTCGAGGATGATAAAAACACCACTCTTGATGAAAAGGATATATTGTCGTTGCGTAACGCCAATATTGTTATAAAAGAATACAAAGAGATAGATAGAAACAACACTATAAAAGATGATAAAAGTTGCATTGGCACAACAGACGGCAAGCGTATTGTTGTTGAAAATATGAAGCCTTCTCTTGACATTAATATCAATAGAGCAAAGATAGAACCGCTCACTGAAACTACCCAAAAAACAATGGATGAAGCGATAAGAAAGTTTCTTGACTATAAGAACGAACAAGCCCAAATAAACAGCAAAAAAGACTCCGATAAAACAATGCAGAGATGATGTGATTTTAGGAGTTCATAAATGGCAACAAGAATAGACATTGCGAACCATAGATATACACCCGCAAGAATTATCCAAATGAGAATAAAAACATATATAATAATTGCTTTGACCGCTATGTTGTATTCAGGGTGCGCCATATTGTCGCCCGATAAAATACCAACTATTCCCTATGGGATGAAAATAGATTTAAGCAAAAGCGGCAATGTCTATGAAACAACGGTAAAAGTTAAAGAGAAAGCTCAATATTACTTTTTTTTAGGATTTGCGGTTGATGAATCTAATAAGACAGATAAAGATCAAATGTTTGATTTCTTAAGAGGTGCAAGATCTTTTTATAACAACACAACTATTCCCATAAAATTAACTATTCGCAAAGCTGACGACAATGAGTTAATCATAGAAAAAATATATCAGACAAATGGGCTTTATTCTCACGGCAGCTCTTACATAAAGCGCGATATTAAGAGTTTTTCTTTAAAAAAAGGCATCTATAACATTAGGCTTGAAACGCTTAAAGATATACCGTTTTTAGAGGGAAGAGAGTTTTTCTTTAGCATCACAAATCCAAAAAGATAAAGAGATAAAAGATGTACACATTGACGGTTAAAATAGCAGGAGCCGGAACACCATTGGCAGACGGCGATAAATCCGTGGCGGGACATATGTGGTATTCAATTCACGATGGCAGCGATAATAAGCCGCTATCTTTTGGGTTTGGGAGCGCACACGGAAAATCATCTGATATCGGTGAGACTACCGAAAAAGATGACAGTTATTATCTATCCACCATATACACAGGACAAATAGAGATAATTCAAGAACAGTACAATAAGCAAGCCAAAAACGCGATTTTGGCAAGTCTATTGAAAGGTGATGCATATCTTACCGCCAAACATAATCCGACTTTTGCTCGGTGGTAAGTAAAATTATGACACCGGCACCGCCGCTTGGACCAATTTGGCGAATTTTACACCTTTTAGTCCTGCTATCTTTTGTGCGAAGCTTATTATGTCGTCGGCTTTGCCTTTTAGCATTATCGTCTCGAGGCAATTTTCGTGGTTTACATGTACATGTGTGTTGCACATTATGTGGACATTGGCGTCGTGTTGGATGTCTGTTATCTTTTGGACCAAATCATTTTGATGGTGCGTATATACGATACTTAAAACGCCGATGACTTCGTCATATCCGCCCTCCCATTCGTCTTTGACTATCTTTTCTCGTATCAAATCCCTGATAAATTCGCTCCTTGAGACATAGCCCTGCTCGACGACCTTTTTGTCAAGCTCGTCTAAAAGTGGCTCGGGAAGTGAGATGGTGAATCGTATTATTTTATCAGTCATTTGTGCGCCTTAAATGAATATTTGTTGCATAATAGTATTAAAAAGCTTAATGTTTTATAAAATGTTCAACACATAAGCCATCTGCCCAAGCGCGATAGAGCTATCGTTTGACGATATAGTTCTCGCAAAAAAGAACTCCACCCGCTCCCCCTCCAACAGTTCCACTGTTTTTTCGACAAGCGTCCTGTTTTGAAAGACTCCCCCACCGAATACTACCTTCCTTTTTTTGCCCTGTTTACGGACTATATGCACTATAAGCGCGCTCAAAGTATTGATAAATTTTGAGGCGGCAACTCTTGGCTCATCTTGCAGCATACCGATAAACCAGTTCGCATACTCTATCTCGCGCTTTTCGTTGATGACTATCTCGTAGCGCTCCTTTATATTTTTATCATACAAAGCCTCCAACATCAGACCGCTTTCCCCGTCATATGTCGTATTTTCAAGCCCCAAAATGATAGCCGCCGTCGCGTCAAAAAGCCTCCCCACCGAATGGCACAAAGAGGCGTTTATATCCTTTTCGTAGCTCTGCTCCAAAAGGTACCTCTCATCTTTTGAAAAGCTATCCAGATATTTTGCGACGCCCTCTTGGTTCTTGTGCCCGTACAAAATCGAAAAAGCTATCCTTTTGATGTTTTTCACGCTCTTTTCGCCGCCCAGCAGTTTAAACGGCGCGAAGGTAAAGACCCTCCTGTAGCTCTTCATATCGCACACAAAAAACTCGCCGCCCCAGACACTTCTGTCATCCCCAAGCCCAGTACCGTCCCACGCGATACCCAAGACCTCCTCATCTATGCCGTGCTCAAACATCACCGCCAAAATATGTGCGTAGTGGTGTTGCACCGAAACTATCGGCAGATTTTGCCGCCGCGCCCACATAGACGAGGCGTAATTGGGATGTATATCGCAGACCAACAGTTCGGGACGAAAATCATAAAACCGCTTGAAATTTTCTATCACTTTTTCATACGCCTCGACGCTTGAGACACTATCCAGATCGCCGATATATGGGCTTAAAATCACATTTTTACCGTCATATATAGCTATGGAGCTTTTTTGGTGTGCACCAAGGGAGAGTATCTTTTTTGAACTATTTTGTCGCGGTAAAAATGAGTTTGGCGCGATACCGCGTGATAGACGCAAAAATATCGGCATACCTTTGTCGGTAAATTGCACAACGCTATCGTCGCTGAAATTGATAATCTCCCTATCAAAATCGACATAAGAGCTGATAATGTCTTTAAGTTTATTTTCAAGTTCTTTGCCATCGGTGATGATAGGCTCGCCGCTGATATTGGCGGAGGTGGCTATGAGTGGTCTATCCAAAAGTTCCGCGATTCTCACAAGCAGCCCCGTGTATGACAAAAAGATACCAAGCTTATCGGTATGCGGTGCGATATCGCTGCTTAAAGTGCAATCTTCGCGTTTTCTTACAAGGACGATGGGGCTCTCACGCGATAGGAGCGCTTTTTTTTCAAACGATGTTATATCGCAATATTTTTTTGCCATCTCAATCGAACTCATCAAAATAGCAAAAGGCTTTGAAGGTCTGCGCTTTTTCTCTCTTAAAAGTTTCACCGTGGCGCTATTTTGGGCGTCGCAGATGATATGAAATCCGCCCATCCCTTTTAACGCGGCGATTTTGCCCGACTTTATCGCTTCGGCTAACTTTTCAAGTGCTTCTATGTCGGTTTTGACGCCATTTTCAAGGTCTACAAATGTTATCTTTGGTCCGCATTTTGGGCAGGATATTGGCTGGGCGTGATAGCGGCGGTTGCGCGGGTCTTCGTACTCCGCCCTGCACTCTTCGCACATTTCAAAAACGCTCATAGATGTATTGATCCTATCATACGGGACGGTTTTGATGATGGAGTATCTGGGTCCGCAATTGGTGCAATTTATAAGCGGATAGTTAAAACGCCTGTTGTTTTTGTCCCTCATCTCTTCCAGACACTCGTCGCACAAAGACATATCCGGCGAGATGAGCGTGTTTTTAAAGGGCGATATTTCGCTCTTTAGGATTTTAAAATCGGTGAAATTTTTTAAAGGGGCGCTGTTTACGATAATCTTATCTATGCGAGCAAGCGGCGGGGGGTCGTTTTGGAGTTCGTGTTCAAACTTTTTTATCTCCTCCTCTTCGCCCTCGACCTCCGCATAAACGCCCATCGAGCGGTTGTATACAAAACCTTTGAGCAGATATTTGCAAGCTATCTTAAAGACAAACGGACGAAATCCCACACCCTGCACCCTGCCTTCGATTTCGTATGTTTTGGCTGTTTTCATAGCTCTATGGGCAACTCTTTGTTGAAGCGCGCGCCGATATGTTTGACGCAAAGATTTGATATGGTTTTACTACCAAATAGCGAGCCCATCAGCAGGATATTTTTCACTTCAAAGTTCTCTTTGACCTTGTCCGCAAAATCGCTCAAAAAGTAGACCAAACTCTCCGCTATCCCGTACGATAAAAGCCCCTCGTCCACATCGGCTAAGCGAAAACTCATCACGCTTCTTATGAATTTGTGCGCGTTTAGGTTGGTCTTCACGCTCTTTTCATCCGCAAGTTTATAATCGACCCTTGGACCCTTTTGCCCGCCGAATGTCTCGATATTTTCAAACAATCTCTCCTGCGCGCTTTGCAAATCCTCGCCAAGCCCCATAATAAAAGCGGCGATACTCCAGAGATTTGCGATATTGTTTGCCCCATTTTCAAGCGAAATATTTTTTGCCCTCTCCATAATGAGCGGGAATTTTTCAGTGTAATTTTTTATAAGTCTTGAGCCCGTTTCATCCTCGTTGGCTATGTTGTCCAACATCTCTTTTAGCGAATGTTCGTAAGTGATATTCACCATATCAAGAACGCCCGCTTTGTCGCTGTAGAACATAATCATATCGTCGTTTTTAAGGCTAAGATACGCGCCGCAATTTGCCTCGTCAAATAGTTCAAGCTCCCGCATAGTCGCCACAAACTGCATATGGCGCGGATTTTTGAGCTGTTTGAGAGAGTTTAAGAGTTCGGGCGCTGTAAAAGTTGTCCCTTTTAGGATGATATTTTGTCCGTTATCAAGGGCGCAGATTTGAAATGGAGCGTGAGCTTTTACCTCTTGCTCAAAGTATAAAACGGCGTCAGGTTCGCTGTGTTTCTCCTCCAAAACGACAAACTCCACGCCCTCTTCAAACAGAGCAACGCCAAGCAGATATAAAAATAGATCATTCGCCAGCGTGATATCAAAAAAGCGGGGGAAATTTGTATGGTTTGAGGCAAAGATAAGATTGGTGTGCGTTTTAATGAGCGGCTTTTCAAGCGAAGCAAGAGCCGATATTTCGCTGTTTTTCAGAACGGCTATCTTGGAAGCCGCACTTAAATCCGTTAGCATAACGCTAAAGTTTTCATAACTTTTATCTTCTATCTTAGAAACGCCAAAATATCCGTTTTTGGTCTTGATATTTAAGCGCCCGCCCTGCGCTACACTTTGTGCTGCCTTTACAAAAGCATCTTTGAAGTTATCATCGTATTTTTTGCGCTCATTTTTACTCTCAAAATTAAGCGGTGCGTAGATGTCGGGGTTTAGACCTATCTCGTTTTTAGTGAACGGGTCAAACGCCGTGAGTGCGCTTTGGAGAGCTTTTTGCGTAAAGGGAAGCGTGACTTTGCATTCGGGTATATTGATAGCTTTGGAGGATTCCCACTGCTCTCCCGCTCGTACATTTACCTCTTTTAAAAAGAGTGAGAACGGCAGGGCGTTTGAGAGAGTATCGGAAAAATTTTTAAGCTCCTCTTCGCCGCCTTGCACATACAAAGAGATATTATCGCCCTCTTTTGTTATATAGTGTTCCATATCTTTGGCGATATCGGTTAAAAAATTCTCCAAAACGCCGTTATTTGCGAAATATGTAAAATCATAAATTAGTATCATCTATCGTCCGTTCCAAATTTATAAGCCTCATCTTGAATATCAAGGCTCTCTTCAACCGTGCAGGTTTCAAATCCAAGCTCTTTTAAATGTTTCAAAAGCACCCCCTCCATCACCTTCGCCCCCTCTATCACGGGCTTTGTCAATTCCAGCGTAGTGCCCGCTACGACTTGGGGGATGATGCCTATTATCTTGGTTTTGGGTCTGTCACCCACGATATCCATCATCGTCAATGTCTGGAGCATTTCGACCTCGTGCGCGCTTCCTTGCCACGAGATATGGTGCGGGATATCGTCAAAATCAAAAAAATAGACATCTCCTGCTTTCCCGTCATCCGCGCTTATGCAGTCTAATATGATGACATAATCATACCCGACTATTATCGGTATCAGCCTCTCAGCCAGCGTACCGCCGTCTATGAAATCAAGTGTGTGAACGGGAGAGTTAAAGTGATATTTTCGTTGTATGTATCGGCATAAATGGACCCCGATGCCTTCATCGGAGAACATTATATTGCCGATACCAAGAAGTAGTATTTTCATAAAACCTGTTAGTGGTTTTTGCGTTTAAATTTCAAACCACTGACAACAGCGTCTAACGCACCCTCTTTGCCTTTGATAGAGTTAAAGATAACCATATAAATATGTACGGGAACAAATATCAAAACGACCCACATAGCTATATGATGTATCACTCTTACATTAGCCAAACCGCCCATCAACGCTTCAAACCAGCGCATTATAGGATAAAGCGCGCCGCCAAGTCCGTCGTGGTAGATGTGTACATATAGTATAAGCCCTGTCAAGCTAAGGAGCGCGACCATAAGATATAGCATCACATACGCCGCGAATTGCAAAGGGTTATAGACACCTTTCAATCTCGGATGCTCGCCCAAAAATAGATAATATTTTATCTGCGCTATCCAAGCCTTAGGACTTACAAAATCTTTTGCCGAAACGATTTCAAGCTTTTCAACTTTACTTTTATCAAAGAAAAATATATAAGTCTTATATATCGTGATGGCTATCAGTATAAAGCCGAATATCTCGTGTACCATTCTCATCTTCGCTTGTAAAAAGAGGGTCGGCTCGCTTGAGACTTCAGGTGCTACAAAAACATACGCGATATAAAATCCCGTAACCGTAAGTGCTATAATAGAAAAAAACCGTATCCAATGCACCCATCTTGTAGAGGCGGTGTATTCCGCTTCTACCTCTCTAACGAATAATTCTTTAGACATATTTTCCTCCTTAACAGACTAAATTGTCTTGAGATACTTTATGTGAACCCAGCTCATTGCCTTTTGTATCCATAACGTGTACGGCACACGCGATGCACGGGTCGTATGAATGGATAACTCTTACTATCTCCAAAGGTTTTGACAAATCAGCTATCTTAAGACCTATCAAACACTCCTCGTATGGACCTCTGGCGCCTTTAGCGTCTTTTGGAGAGGCGTTCCAAGTCGAAGGAACGACAGCTTGATAGTTTTCAATAAGTCCGTTTTTAATCTTCACCCAGTGGCTCAAAGTACCTCTTGGGACGTGCCCTATATATCTGCCTTTATACTCTTTGTTTTTATCGATAACATAAGGAGCGCAAGTCTCTTGGTCTACTTTGAGGTTATTTACCAAGTTGTTAAACGCTATAAGTCCGTTATCCGCGATAACTTTTGCCTCTATCATACGGGCAGCCGTTCGTCCCAGAGTTGAAAATACTGCGCCAAGAGGCAGTCCCGTATCTTTCAAGAATTGGTCTACTACTTTTACGACTCTCTCGTTGCCTTTGGCGTAGTTTACTACTATATTTGCCAAAGGACCTACCTGCATAGGTCTGCTGTCATATCTTGGAGCTTTTATCCACGAATATTTGCCGTTCTCGTCGATAACTTTCGTATTCGCCAATTGAGCATCGCCGTTGATTGTCTTTTCGTCTTTGAAGCCTGTATATTTTGGATTGGTCTTGCCGTCATACGGATGCAAAGGCTCATTATCTTCATACCAAGCGCGCGTTGCCTCTTCGGTGATTTTGCTCTCGTCTACTTCGTGAACTTTGCTGATATCGCCGTCAAGTATGATACCGCTGTCAAATAGCCACTCGTTTGAGCTTATTTGAAACTCTTTGAATGTGAAAAGATTTGGCACACCCATATCGCCCGTTACACTTCTCTCACCCGCATACGCTTTGCCTGCCATAACAAGGTCAGGATAGTAAGCGCGGTTAACAAAATCGGCAATCTCTTGGAATTTCACTAAATACTCGCCAAGTCTTGATGGGCTAAGCAGATCCATAACGCAAGTAACGCCGCCGACTGTTAAGCTTTGCGGATGCGGCTGTTTTGAGCCGAAAATCGCCATCATTTGAGCTACGGTTCTTTGGATCTTCAAACACTCAAGATAGTGTGAGAGCGCGATAAGATTTTGCTCAGGCGTCAAGTGGTAAGTTTTGTGTCCCCAGTAGGCGTTAGCGAATGGTCCAAGGTGTCCTTTGCCCGCAAACGCCGCTACTTTATCTTGAACGGCTTTCAGGTGGTCTGCGCCGGTCGCTAAAGGTGTGGCGGCGTATTTGAACGCTTCGTCACTCGCCTTTTTTGGGTCTGCGCTAAGGGCTGATACGATATCCACCCAATCAAGTCCGTGAAGATTGTAAAAATGGACAGGGTGGTCGTGCAAAAACAGAGCCACATTCATAAGCGTTCTTGTAAGTACGGCATTCAAAGGAGGCGTAATGCCAAGAGCGTTCTCGACCGCCATAATGCCCGCTTTATAATGTGAAAATGTACATACGCCGCAAATTCTTTGTACGAAAAATCCGGCATCGCGAGGGTCTCTGCCTTTTAAAATCTGCTCAAGCCCTCTCCAAAGTGTAGCGGAGGAGTAAGCCTCTGTTACGACATTATTATCATCAACAACAACCTCTACTCTAAGGTGTCCTTCTATTCTGGTGATAGGATCTACTACTATTCTTTTACTCATAACCTTACCCTTACTGTTTATCTTTTTTGATTGCGCCGATAGCCGCGTGTGCCGCGATACCGACTGCTGTTACGGTCAAAAGCGCGATGCCGATTTTATCCGCCGTGCTGTCCGCACTGATTGAGCTGTAGAGCTTATCTGCGAGAGGCTCTTCAAATGTGCCCATATTGTCCCAAAAATCAGGCTCGCTGCATCCTATACAACCGTGTCCTGCTTGAACAGGCCAAGAGGTGTGTTGGTTAAATCTCTCGCGGGAGCAGTTGTTAAATGTATAAGGTCCTTTGCATCCGACCTTGTATAAACAGTAGCCTTTTTTAGCCCCTTCGTCGCCGAACTGTTGTACAAATTCGCCCGCGTCAAAACGACCGCGTCTTTCACAAAGGTCGTGAATCCTGATGCCGTATGCCCATTTTGGACGATTGTATGCGTCGAGTGCCGGAAGTGTGCCGAAAAGTATGTAGTGCAAAACATTGCCTACGATATTTTTCTCGCTCGGAGGGCAGCCCGGGACATTGATGACGGGTTTGTTTGTGATTTTACTTAGCGGTTTTGCGTTGGTGGGGTTAGGATTTGCAGCTTGTACGCCGCCAAAACTTGAGCACGTGCCGATAGCAAATATCGCCGCTGCGCTTGCCGCTGCGTCTCTTGCGTGTTCGGCTCCTTTTTTTCCGTGAGGTCCTACAGTCAAATAAAACTCGCTGCTTCCGGCAGGTATACCGCCCTCAACCATAAGAATATATTTGCCTTTATACTTTTTGATAGCGTCCTCTAAATTTTGCTCAGCCTGCCAACCGGCTGCTGCCATAATCGTTTCGTGATATTCAAGCGAAATGTGGTCGAATATCAGATTGTCAATCGTAGGCGCGTCCGTTCTCAGCAAGCTCTCGCTACAGCCGGTACACTCCGCCATATGCAGCCAAATCACCGGCAATCTGTCGGTAAGTTCCGCAGCTTGAGCCATTAACGGCGTAAAAGTCGCAGGTAGTGAAAACATAGCAGTCATCCCCGCAGCCCATTTCATAAAATCGCGTCTAGATATGCCGTTCTCTTCTAAAAGAGCGCTTACGGGTTTCTCTTCTTTCACTTTTGGAAATTTAGCTAAAGTGTCAAGTCTTTGAGCTATTTTACCGTAGAGTTCTTGATGCTCCATTGTACTACTCCTAATTTTTTTGCTTCAAGAAGCTTGGTTTGTAATATTTTTTTATAATAATATATTATTCCGCAAGGGTGTACTAAAAGCTCTCATTTTGATACCCAAGGGTATACCGTATGTGTAAATGCGGAACATTTAAAAAGGACAATTTTTGTTCGACTAAGAAAAGATTTAGTAAAAAAGAGTTTACTAAAAAACTTTTAATTTTGTTGCTTTTTTATGACAGGAGCCTGCTCCTGCGGGCTATTCACTTTTAACAAAATTAAGTAAAATATAGTTTACTTTTATGGCAAAATTCCCGCTTTTTTAAAATATTCGGCAATATTTTTCAAAGAAAGTTCTTTATCGTACATATAGAGTTCTTGCCAGGTTTTGCCCTTAAGTCCTTCGCGGTAAGTGAGATTGTCATTATTGACAAGTCTTAGATTAAAATCAAGCACAGCGCGCACCAAGATATAGTACTGAAAAATGGTCAAATTATCTATCAAAAGCATACTGCTCAGATAGCCGTTATGTGCGTCGTCGCCCTCTTTCCAAATGCGTTTGGCAAATTCGTGCTGAAACTCAACAGACTTTTGCGGATAGAGCAAAAACTCTTTAAAACCCCTCTTAAACTCCTGCTTTTTGGGAGTCTCTTCCGTACACGTAAGAAAAAGATAAGCACATATCAAAAAAAGCTCTTCAGGCAATATCGCCTTTGCGCGCAACTCCTTCTTCGTCTCCTCCTCAGCGTCAATCTGCTCCCTAAGATACTCTATATGATTCGCGCGCCAATTTTTTTCATCACCCTTAGGCTGCTTTTGCCACTCAATGAGAGTGGGTCTTGGAATATTAAACCGCTCACAAAGAGGCTTGTAGCTAACTCGTTTCATAGAGATTCCTTCGCTTAAAATTGAGCGAATTTTAGCAGATTTTAGTTAATATTGGTTTTTATTGTGATTTTTTGTTTTAACATTTATCTTTAAGCTTTTTGTTGGTTTTAATGTATGGTTTTGGGTGGTTTTGGAAATGAGGTTATGATATGGAAAAACGATATTTTTTGGACATAAACGCTATGTACACATCGCTATAAATGAGCATTATATTGATGTATATATTTTAATAATATTTCCCACGAAAATGTTATCAACTGCGTGGCAATAACTAAATATTTAGCTCGTTTTTTAATCTTTTAGCTTCTTTTTGACATCCAAGATAGTTATTTTTTGTCGTCTTTTTTTCAATGTGTTGTAGCCCTTTAGGATTAATATACACATCATCCGATGTTTTTTTAACAAATTTTAGTTTATCGTTTTTATCAAGCGATGCAAATTGATTCTCAGCCGTTTGTTTTAAAGCATTAAATCTGTTATTTTTTGAAACATTTCCCTGTATTAAAATTGAGTTTAAAGATTCTAAATTAGCTAAAATCAGCAATTCATTAATACTTGTGGAATCCCTTATATTTTCTCCTACCAAATGTTTATCCATATTGGTATCTCTCCGCTCTTTAACACTGATTTTGTAACTATTCGTGCAGGACTGATTTCTAATTATGGCGAATTCGCCATAATTAAAATTTTCATTATTTAGACTTTTCCACGCTGCTAAAAATTCTAAAGTATTTGCATTCCTGAGCCAATCACTTACAAAAAAATCCCTATCTTTTATCTTAATCATATCTGTTAAACAAATATAATTGTCTCATAGTTTTCCGTCAAGAATTACAACCATTTTAACCGCACTTATCGTTACTTTTTCTCAACACCCTCACACCCAAAATTTCTTCAAAAACTCATCATCAACATCTATAAGTCCGCGTTTTTTTAGACTGTCTAATACATTTTTGTCGCAGTTTACTACGTGGGGCCATTCTCGGGTGTAGTCGTCGGCTTTGCCTTTGATGGTGGCGTCTATGCCGAAGAATTCATCTTCTATGAATATATCGCGCTTGGCGTCTATGTTGTTTACCACTTTCCAGATGAGCATATAGAGATTTTCTATGTCGTCGCTTTCGGCGTCTACGAAGATGAGTAGTTTTGTGTAGCGTTTAGCGGGGCGCAGGAGTCTGAACGCTTCGCGCATAAGGCGCTCTTTTTTTATGGCTACAAATGTGAGCGGCGTTTTTGTGTCGGTCATAAATTGTCTGACATCTTTTATCTCGCGGCAAAGGAGTGACATTTTGTCTAAAAGTTCGGCGTCGGAGATAATCTCTTTTTGCTCACACTCCACTTCAGCACCTGTGCAGTCAAGACCCAATTTACCACCATAACAAGCGTTGGGTGAAGCGTGATCGAGCGCGTCGCAGATACCCTCGCTGATGATGATATTATCTTTACTTATCCTGTTTAATATAAAGCGGCTTATCGCGTGATAATCGCTAAGATCGGGCGCCTCTTCCCCCACAAATACCGCGTGCTTCACAAAGCTCATCTGCCCCACGCCCCAAAACGCGTGCATAAATTGCTTCGCGTGACCAAAATAGCGCGTCTTCATCTTCGCCAAAATGAGATTGTGAAAGACGCCGTTTTCGGGCATATTGTAGTCTATGAGTTCGGGTGTTGTAGTCCTTAAAAGCGGCAAAAATATCTTACCCGTCGCGTCGCCGAAATACTTATCTTCGATAGGTGGTTTTCCCACAACGGTAGCGTGATAGATAGGCTCCAATTTACTCGTGATACAAGCAACCTCCATCACCGGATAAAGTTCTTGCGGCGTGTAGTAGCCGGTGTGGTCGCCAAATGGACCTTCAGGTGCCAGCTGTTGCGGGTCTATCCACCCCTCCAGAACAAAATCAGAGTCATCGGGAACATATATCGGATTGGTCAAGGATTTGACAAGTTTGGCGTTTTTGCCGCGTATGAAGCCGTATAGCAGAAGCTCGAAAAACCCGTACGGCATCGGCGCTTGTCCGCACCAGATATAGAGCGGGTCGCCGCCTATGGCTATGGAGATGGGCATCTTTTGGTTTGCTTTTTTGTAGTCGTTGAAAAAGTGCATACCGTCTTTATGTATCTGCCAGTGGACTCCGAGGTGGTTTTTATCGTGCACTTGCAGGCGGTACATTCCCACATTGCGCATAGTGCCGTCAAGACTTTGCGTGTAAGCCTGCCCCATCGTGATAAAGGCACCACCATCTTCGGGCCAAGTCGTCAAAATCGGGATATTGAAAAGGTTGACTTTATTGTCCTTTTTTACGAACTCTTGGCATAAGCCTTTACCTTTTATATTTTTGGGCGGGATATTTTTAAAAGATAGGAGCCTGTTTAAAAATTCGGCTTTGCCTTTTAGCCCCGCCTGTACGCGCAGTTTCATTATCTCTTCTATCTCTTGCGATATGGCACTCGGGTCTTTGCCGAATATAAGATTTGCTGCCTTCTGCGAGCCGAAAATATTCATCAGCACGGGGATATTGAACTCTTTATTTAATTTATTGCTCACGGGATTTAAGAAGAGCAGCGCTTTGGAGTCGGGCTTTTTGACCTCCAAAAAAGCTATATGCCCCATCTCAAGGTCTATGTCTACTTTCTCGTCTATTATCTTTAAAATATCGTGCTTTTTAAGCATCTCTATAATATTTTCCATCTGCTCTCCTTTTAGGTAAAAATCGTATCAAGAGCCATCTTTTCGGCCCTTTGTAAAACCCCTTTTGCCCCTTTTCGGATTATCATATCGGCTAGTTTTGAGCCTGCCGTTTTATACTCGTCCCTTTTAGTCTCAAGCTTCACATACAAAAGCTCTCTGCCGTCAGGCAGCCCCACTACGCCCTCTATCTTTAAAGTGTCACCGTCAAGTTTAGCATTCACGCCTATAGGCACCTGACAGCCGCCCTCCAATAGCTTTACAAAATCCCTCTCCGCGCTCGTTTCAATTATCGCATTTTCATCATTTAAAAACTCTATCATTGCTTGTATCTGCGGCTTGTCGGCTATCTCTATTCCCAAAGCCGCCTGCCCCATAGCGGGTATCATAAACTCCGTATTTATGGGCGAAAAATATCTGATTTCATTCTGAAGTCCAAGTCTTTTAACGCCCGCCGTTGCTAAGATGATAGCATCAAATTCGCCGTTTTTTAGCTTTTCGATTCTTGTATTTATATTGCCGCGCAGATTTTTTATCATAAGGTCTGGTCTGGCACTTAGCAGCTGCATCCTGCGCCTCAAACTTGTTGTACCCACAACAGCGCCCTTGGGCAATGCCTCTATACTATCATATTTTTGCGACAACATAGCGTCGCGTACATCCTCTCTTTTTGTTATCGCGCCAAGCTTTAAGCCATTGGGAAAAACCACCGGCACATCTTTTAAACTATGCACCGCGATATGCGCCTCGCCTCTTAACATCGCATCTTCCAACTCTTTGGTAAAAAGCCCCTTGCCGCCGATTTTTGCCAAAGGGGTATCTAATATCTTATCGCCTTTGGTCTTCATAATATTTAATTTGACGCTGATGTCGGGGTATTTTTCTTCTAATTTTGCTTTTATATATTCCGACTGCCAAAGAGCCAATTTACTACCGCGTGTGGCTATTATCAATTCCCTCATTTATTATCCTCTATGATTTCAACATCTATCACATCATCGCTATCGTGCTTTTTGTGGACTATCTTATCGCCTACAAGCAAAATCGTAGACCAAATCAACAAAAGCACCGCCGTAGTATCGCCGAAAAATCCGGGCATCACAAGTAGGAACGAAGCAAATATCCTGATAGTAGCCGCGAGCGATAAAGCGCCCAAGGAGAGCCTATTTTGCGTGATCTTCTCGAAACTCTCCTTCATCGTAAAAGGGGTATTGAAAAGTATCACAAGCCCCACGACGGCGCTCAAAAGTATCTCCGCAAATGTATAAAACACCCCTATGGCTGACGCGATAGGAAGCGTTATGGCTATCTCCACGAAAAGATAGAGTAAAAACAGAACCGTTTTCATCCGAAAATCTCTTTTAATCTGTCGTCAAGCTCATAAATACTTACGCTCTCTTTTTCCAAAGTGGCGCGATTTACTAGTTCCACTTTGCCCTCGTCGAACTCTATGCCCACCATCAGCGCGTAGGGAAATCCGATAAGTTCACAGACATTCATCTTGAAGCCAAAACGCTCATTTCTATCGTCTAATATGACCTCTTTTTTTTGCGCTTTTAACTCTTCGTAGAGCTTTGTGGCAAACTCCGATTGAGCCTCATTTTTTACATTTGAGATGATGATATCCAGTAGATATGGCGCAGTCTGTTTATTCCAGATACACCCTTTATCATCGTGATTTGCCTCGATCATAACGGCGACCAGACGACTCACGCCGATACCGTAGCAACCCATAAAAAACGGTTGAGATTTGCCGTTTTGGTCTAAAAACGCAGCGTTCATAGCGGATGAGTATTTTTGTCCCAGTTGAAATATATGCCCCACCTCTATACCTTTTGTAAGCGAAAGTCTGCCCCCACAGCAAGGACACAAATCGCCCTCTTTTACCTCAACCAAATCAGCATATCTCTCCGGCTTAAAATTAAACATAGAGACACCCACATAGTGGTAATCTTGCTCATTCGCGCCGCAGATTAGATTTTTCTCCTCTTTTAACTCGTTGTCTATAAAAAATTTGACATTTTCCAGCCCTATAGGACCGCAAAATCCGCCGACTAAGCCTGCGTTTTTTACATCTTCGTCGTTCGCCTCTACAAGCTCCAAAGCCCCCGAGGCATTTTGCGCTTTTACCTCTTGCAAGCTGTCGCAACCGCGCACGAAAAAGACGATTATCTCGCTTCTATCTTTATAGATAGCCTTTTTTATCACCGCTTTTACTGTGTAAAACGCATCAATATTAAAAAATTTGCAAAGGTTTTCAATGGACGCGGGTATTGGCGTGTGAAATTTGGCAAAATCAGCTTTGGGAGGCTCCACAGCAGCTATTTTTTTCTCTCTCTTTGCCGCTTCTATATTTGCAGCGTATAGGCATTTGTCGCATATCAATATATCATCTTCGCCGTTTTTAGCCAAGACCATAAACTCTTTACTGCCGCTTCCCCCTATCGCTCCACTATCGGCAGCAACCGCGCGAAATTTTAGTCCAAGCCGCGTAAAGATTTTCGTATATGTCTGCTCCATAAGGTCAAATTCGCGCTTCAAATCCTCCGTAGATGCGTGAAAACTATACCCATCTTTCATAATAAATTCGCGCCCTCTTAAAAGTCCGAATCTGGGACGCGCCTCATCTCTAAACTTCGTGTTGATTTGGTAGAGGTGCAAAGGCAGCTGTTTGTAGCTGTTGATTCTATTGCGCACGATATCCGTGACGACCTCTTCGTGGGTGGGTCCTAAGACAAATTCATTCTCTTTTCTATCTTTAAAACGCAAAAGCTCTTTGCCGTAGACATCGTATCTGCCGCTTTGCTGCCAAAGTTCGGCGGGATTTACGACCCCCATACTTATCTCTTGCGCGCCGGCTTCGTCCATCTCCTCTTTTACGACCGCCCTTATCTTATCAAGCACTATCTTGCCGAGCGGCAAAAAGTTGTAAAGCCCGCTTCCCGTTTGGCTGATAAAGCCCCCTCTTATGAGGAAAATATGGCTTGGCAGTAGGGCGTCTTTAGGCGCGTCTTTTGTTGTGGGTGTAAAAAGCTTGGAAAACCTCATTCATCTCTCTCCGAATTTTCAAATTTAGTTGCGGGTGGCTCTTTTAACTCTTCATCTTTGATATCAAAAAAGTATTGGAGCGACTGTACGATTTTATCGGACTCCGCGAGCTCTAATACATTTTTTAGATTTATCGTTGGTTTGTGCAAAAACGCGTTGAAGGATTGGTGTACTATCTTCTCCACGCTCTGCCTCATCTCGTGGCTTATGTAGCCCTTTTTTATAGCTTTTTCTATCTCATTTAACGCGCTAAGCTTCGCTTGGTCTCTAATCTCTTTGATGATAGGGTCGACCGATAGCGCTTGAAGCCACTTGAAAAAATCAGTAGTCATCTGCCCCACTATAGAGTAGGCGACTTTGGCTTGCTCTTCGCGGAGGGCTAAGTTTTTCGCGACTATCTCTTCTAAGTCATCCACAGCGTAGATATGCACATTTTCAAAACGGCAAGGCTCTATGTCACGCGGGACGGCTATGTCAAACCAATACCGCTCGAATACTCTGGATTCTACTATATCATTTGTGATAATCGCGTGCGGCGCTCCAGTCGCACTAAAGACTAAGGGGTATTTGTTGATGGCTTCGCGCAAGTTTGAAAATGGCTGCGCGGAGCTATTTTTGCCAAGTTTTTTGGCTAAAGATAGGGCGTTTTCGTAGCTTCTGTTTATAATTATCACATTGGCGTTTGAGGATAAAAGGTGCTTCGCGGCAAGTTCGCTCATCTCCCCTGCCCCCACAACGACGGCATTTACCCCATCAAGAGTTTTCAGTAAATCTTTGGCTTTTGTGACCGCTACGGATGAAACCGAAACGGGATTTTTAGATATATCGGTGCTGCTTCTAACGGACGCCGCACATTTGAAGCACTGCTGCATAGCGCGTCTTAATTTTGGTCCGCAAAAGCCGTTTTGAAGCGAAAAATTAAAAGCCGCTTTCATCTGCCCCACTATCTGCGTTTCGCCCACGACAAGGCTATCAAGCGAGGAGCAGACGGCAAATAGATGGTGTATCGCGCCCGTATTATCGTACACATCGGCTCTGTTTTCAAGCTCCTCTTTGCTTATGCCTGAGATATGCGACAGTGCACGCATTATAAACGACAAGCTCTCTTTGCACTCTTTGACGCTTGTTATCACCTCCATACGGTTACACGTGGAGAGTATCACCGCTTCATTTACGCTCTCGTGGCTTACTATCATTCTAAGCGCGCCGGTTAGTTTGTCGGTGGAACCAAAAGATAGTTTTTCTCTTGTTTTTATGTCGGTATTTTTATGCGTAAAACTAAGCGTCATATACTGCATTAAAAATCTCTCTCTATCATCTGCGTAATTATCTCTCTTAGCCCATCTATCTCGTACTTTTCTACCGCTTTTAACGCTTCGTATCCAAGCTTTTTTGCCTCTTTAACAGACCGTTCGATCGCGCCAAACTCCTTCATCTTCTCTTTTATCCACGCGCTCTCGTAGCTATTTAGACTTTTTTTGTACAAGGTCGTCATATACTCTTTATCTTTTTCGTCGCACTTTTTGTACATATAAAGATACGGGAGGGTCACTTTTCCCTCTTTGAAGTCGTGGAGGGCGGGTTTTCCGAGTATCTTTTCGCTTGATGTGATATCTAAAATATCGTCTATTATTTGAAACGCAAGTCCAAGATTTTTACCATACAGCGCAAAATCATCGCTATTGTACCCTTCCAACATCGCGGCAGACGCGGCGCAGGCTTCTATGAGGGATGCTGTTTTGCGGTAGATCATATTCAGATATCTGCTTCTGTCTGTATTAAATCTCTTTGAAAGTTCCACATCAGATAGCTCTCCGGCGGACAAAAGCGCTACCGCGTTTGAGAGGCACGCGGCTACATCTTTTGGAAATTCCGCCAAGCGCGAAAAGGCAACAGAGTAGAGAATATCGCCCATCATAATGGCGGATTTACTGCCGAATTTAGCGTTAAACGACTCTTTGCCGCGCCTTGTATTGG
This sequence comes from Campylobacteraceae bacterium, assembly GCA_031274495.1. Classification (GTDB taxonomy): domain Bacteria; phylum Campylobacterota; class Campylobacteria; order Campylobacterales; family Campylobacteraceae; genus JAIRKW01. The sequence continues at coordinate 19,801 of JAISQB010000015.1, forward strand.
CGTCGTCTATCACATCGTCGTGCAAAAGGCTCGCGGCGTGTATCATCTCCACAATTGCCGCGAGTTTAACGGCATCTGGGGATGTTTTAGCGATCTTTAATATCAGCTTTGCTCTAAGCCGCTTTCCTTGCGGTACATTTTCGTATAGACGGACTATTTTATTGTCATTCAAAGAGGCGATAAACGAACTCATCACTTCAGATATCTGTTCCATTACCGCGCTCATTCGTGCATTGACAAAACTTCGCCGACCATTTTAATAAAAAGGTCGTTTTTGCCCTCTTCTACTGCGCTTTGATTGTTATACAACGCCTCTTGTATGAGATTTTCGGCATCGTCTGCGAAGTGTTCTCTTAAGATATGTTCGATGGCGGCATAACGCTCTATGTTGTTCTCCAAAACTTCCGCGACAAGGTTTTTGTTGGCGTTAAAAAGAGTGTCAAAAAACTTGGAACGCGGGCTTCCTGTCAATATATCACTTTCATCTATTTCAAGCATTTTTATCTCACTTTTTAAAAGGTTTGATTATAGCATAAGCAATCTTAGTTTTTTAAACGCAAAAACTAAAAGATAGCATTTTGAGAATTTTACATTATAGGTAGAAACAGCGTGATATTTTGCAGTAAAAAACTCTGCGGATAAACTTAAGATATCATTAAAACGAAGCGCTCATCACTATCATAAAATATTTCAAAACAGTGGCGCATATTGCTTAAAAATTGGTTAGAATATTAAAACTTATTTTGATGTTTTATGGCGCGCCATTGCCCATAGCCTCGCACAACTCCTGTTAAAAATATACTTATTTGATAAGTATACTTGACATTTAGAATATATTTTAGTTATACTTTCATAAAATTTTTGTATCAAAAGGATAGCTATGAACCCAAAAACTTTAGCAATTCACGCAGGCTATGATAAAGACAAACACGGCACGATGGCCGTACCTATATATCAGACTACAGCCTACGATTTTGGTTCGGCTGAAACAGCAGCAAACCGCTTTGCGTTAGCGGAGCTGGGACCCATCTACACAAGACTTAATAACCCCACAACAGACATTTTAGAAGCAAGAATTACAGCCTTAGAAGACGGAGACGGCGCGGTCGCGGTAGCAAGCGGGCAAGCGGCTTCGTTTTATTCGGTCGTAAATTTGGCAAGGTCGGGTGAAAATATCTTGGTAGCCGAGAAGATTTACGGCGGCTCCATCACGCTTTTAACGCACACTATCAAACAGTTTGGCATTGAAGCCAGAGTCTTTGATAGCGACAACGCGGACGATTTGGAGAGTTTGATAGACGATAAGACAAAAGCTATCTATTTTGAGACCCTGTCAAACCCGCAAATCGCTATCCCAAATATCGACAAAATCGTCCAAATAGCCAAAAAACATAACATCGTCACGATAGCCGACAACACAGTCGCTACACCCATCTTGCTCAATCCTTTGAAATTAGGCGTAGATGTGGTAGTCCACTCCGCCAGTAAATATATCTCCGGCAACGGAACAGCTATCGGCGGACTTGTAGTAGAGCGAAAAGGGTTAAGTGCCTTTTTGAAAGACAACCCGCGCTATCCGCAGTTCAATGAACCCGACGAGAGTTACCACGGACTCGTCTACGCGTCGCTGCCGCTTCCTATATATACGCTAAGAATACGCCTTGCGTTTATAAGAGATATCGGAGCTACGATTTCGCCTTTTAACAGCTGGCTTTTGATACAAGGGCTGGAGACTTTGAGTTTGAGGATAAAAGAGCACTCCGCGAGCGCGCTTAAAATCGCCAAGTTTTTAAAATCCCACCCGAAAGTAAGATCAGTTTCTTATCCCGGGTTAGAGGGCGATAAAGGTCACGAAAAGGCGCAAAAATATCTAAAGGACGGCTTGTCTTCAGGACTTCTTAGCTTTGATGTGGGAAGTTTTGAGAGGGCAAAGCAGATACTAAACGATACAAAAATATTTAGCGTAGTCGTTAATATCGGCGATTCAAAATCCATCATCACGCATCCTGCCAGCACAACGCACCAACAAGTCCCAAAAGAGGATTTGGATAAGTCATTCGTCACAGAAGGGCTTGTAAGGCTTAGTATCGGACTTGAGGACGCTGAGGATTTGATAGCGGATTTAAAACAAGCAATAGAAAAGAGTTAAAGATGGCATTTATAACTACAAAAGGTGTATATGGTCTAAGCGCTATGTACGAACTCACTCAAGGTGACGGCGTAACCCCTATGCAGATAAAAAATATCGCGCAAAAGGCGGGGATCCCGTTCAACTATTTAGAGCAGCTTCTAAATCAACTAAGAAGAGCGGGGCTGATAAACAGCGTGCGCGGCGCAAAAGGCGGATATATATTGGCAAGAACGCCCGATAGGATATTGATTTACGATATCTTGGTAGCACTCGAGGGTGAATTGGTATTTGCCGAATACACGCTTGAAAATAAAATTTTGTCAATGTTTTTTGACGATATGCAAAAAGGCATCGAAGAGTTTTTAAAAATCCCGCTTTCAGAGTTTCAAAAATATGCAAACATACTGTTAGGCGGACTAACATATTCTATCTAAAGGAGATATAACAAATGGGTTATGCAAAAAATGTTACTGAACTTATCGGCAATACGCCCTTAGTACAGTTGACCAAAATTTCGGAAGAGAGCGGCGCTTTAGTGCTTGGAAAATGTGAGTTTTTAAATCCAAGCCACTCTGTCAAAGACCGTATAAGTTACGCGATGATAAAAGACGCGCTTGACAAAAAGCTTATCGACAAAAACTCAGTCATCATAGAGCCCACCAGCGGCAATACCGGTATAGGTCTTGCAACGGTAGCGGCAAGTTTGGGGCTAAAACTCATCCTAACGATGCCAAGCTCAATGAGTATCGAGAGAAGAAAACTTTTAGCCGCGCTTGGAGCGGAGCTTGTATTGACCCCGCCTGAGCTTGGTATGAAGGGCGCTGTAAATAAAGCTATCGAACTTGGAAGCGAGATAAAAAACTCTTTTATCCCTCAGCAGTTCGCCAACGAGGCAAATCCTGAGATCCACAGAAAAACAACAGCTCAAGAGATACTAAAAGACCTTGACGGAAAAGTGGATATCTTTATAGCGGCTGTCGGAACAGGCGGAACGCTAACGGGTGTGGGAGAGGTATTAAGACAGAATAATCCAAAAGTAAAAATAATAGCGGTAGAGCCCGACACTTCACCCGTCCTTAGCGGCGGCAAACCTGCCCCACATAAGATACAAGGTATAGGCGCAGGATTTGTACCGGATGTGCTTAATACGAAAGTATATGATGAGATTTTGACCGTAAGCTACGAAAACGCTTCACAAACTTCAAGAGCTTTGGCAAAACAAGAAGGACTTCTTGTCGGTGTCTCCTCCGGAGCCAACGCTTACGCCGCAAAAGTCATCGCAAACCGCCCCGAAAACAAGGGCAAAACAATAGTCACAATCTTTTGCGACACAGGTGAGAGATACCTTAGCACAACGCTTTACGAGGATCAATAATATATGCGGTCTGTTTTTAAAAACAGACCGTCACCTCCACACTCCACTACTCTTTTAAAATCCAATTTTCGCTATAAAAAATGAACTTAGGAACAGAATTTGCATTGATAAAATAAACCAACAGAGACAGGTTAAATGTTCACAAAGATATATGGCTTTATCAGCGGATTGACAATAGGCATTTTGGGAGGATTGATAGGTCTTGGCGGGGCGGAATTTCGTTTGCCTATCTTGATAGGACTTTTTAAGTTTCAACCATTGAGCGCGGCAATACTAAATAAAACCATAAGTTTAGTTGTGGTCTCCTCCGCATTGATATTTAGAACAGACACTATCCCGTTTTCATTGATAAGCGAATATAAAATGGTCATATTAACCTCCTCTTAGGCAGTATTGTAGGCGCGTGGATGGGGGGCTGGCTGGGTTGTAAAGTTGCGCTCAAAAACATTATATAAAACGATAGCTGTTTTACTGGCTATTGTAGCTTGCGTTTTGCTGTTTAGCCATTCTGTGCCAAATATCACATTTGCGAACGGCGGTATCATTCAAACCATTTTGGGCGTCATTGCAGGTTTTGTCGTAGGTATATTTGCCGCAATTTTAGGCGTTGCGGGAGGCGAACTACTTATACCGATATTGATACTTCTTTTTGGGGTTGATATCAAACTCGCAGGAAGCCTTTCGTTGGCAATCAGCCTTCCCACGATGCTTATAGGTTTTGCGCGCTACTCAAAAGATAAAAGTTTCACCGTAATCAAAAATAATAAAATGTTTGTATTGATTATGTCTGTCGGCTCTATTTTGGGTGCACTCATAGGCGGCATTATGTTGGGATTTGTGCCTGAATATATATTGCTCCCTACGTTGGCGCTTATCCTTTTTGTGTCGTCATATAAAATTTGGAAACATAAATAAATTTTCCCGTACGAGATAGAGAGTTTTGGTGTAGCGCTTGACTCTGTTTGGCGTGATTTTTATCTTGCCGTAAACAGTTGTGCGAAAGGTAGAGATATTAAAGATTTGTATTTATAAAAAAACTCATCTCCCGCCCTAAGACAGGAGATGAGAGAAAAAATGCAAAGCTGTTGAAAGCTTTATGCACAGTGTTATAACCAAGACGGCCATGGCAACCAAGAGAGCAGTGTATCTTGTGCCTTAACTCTTCCGAGTCCCGCGCTTGCGGTTATGATGCTTCCTTTATTTCTTCCGACAAGCCTACCGGCAAAATAGTTCCCTAAAATATCTCCGTACGAAAAGGCAGCGGTTAGCGTACCGATACCAAAAGATCCTACAACGCCGCCGACATAGTTATTACCTACAACATTTCCTTGAGTATAAACAGCAGTTACCGGAACCAAAAAAGCATACCCCGCGATACCGCCTACATAATCGCCTGCACCGCTAATCTCTCCTCTGGAGTAGCTGGCAGTTATCGTGCCGATAGAAATATAACCTGTAACGCCGCCTACATAATCACCGCCTCCGCCGACCTTTCCGGCGGAGTAAGTCGCAGTTATCGTGGCTTCGCCGGAATATCCGACAACGCCGCCTACATAATCACCATCTCCACTAATCTTTCCGGTGGAGTAAGTCGCGGTTATCGTACCGATATCAACTCTTCCGACGACACCGCCTACATAATCGCCCGTACCGCTAATATCACCATTAGAGATTGTGATTGTTATCAGACTGCCGGCAGCTCTTCCGGTGATACCGCCTACATAACTGCGCCCTCTTACATCCGCACCGGTGCGTACAGCAGTTATCGTACCGACCCTAATGCGCCCTGCAACAGCACCGACATAATCCCTGCCTTGAATACCGCCTTTAGCAGCATCCGTATCAATGCCAAGGTATAGAATTGAACCTCCGCCCCCTATATATCCGAACAGTCCGATATAATCTTCATTTGGGCGGTTTATCCACAAACCTTTAATAGCATGACCATTGCCGTTAAGTGCGCCTTTAAATCCGCCATCGGCATAGCTACCAATAGGCAGCCAACCGTTCACATCGTCGGCTGGATTTACAGTTATACTATTTTGGAGTATATATCTGCCCGCTAAGTTATCTCTAATTTTGTCTAAGTCCTCTTCGGTGCTTATACCAATAACACCGGAAGTTTCAAAAAAGCTAATGTTTTCATCAACATCAACCTCTTCTGTCGGCTCACTTTCTTCTAACGCATACCAAGTGCCCTCAAGGATAGAAGATGGTCTTATAGTTCCCCCCAGAACCGTCTCTTCTTCCACTTTATTGAGCTTGTCGTCAAAAAAAGAAATGGTATAAACTTCATCCAAGGTAACGGTAACTTTGGCTACTTTGCTTGTAACTGAAGCGTATACTTCCTGCGTTGAGTTCTCATTTGTACTGCTCACGACAACATAGTAGTAGAAATCGCCCGTTTGCTCTGAGGGTATCTCAAAAGCAGAATCCGGCGTATCTACGGTCGTATGTACAAGCGTTCCGCCTACATTACTCTCTACGGTATTGCTGTACCATTCATACAGTAGTATACCTCCGTCGGAGACATTTGCCGAGACGCTTAAGTTCGCCTGCGTATTTATCTGGACAAGCTTGCTTTTAGGCTGAGTGGTGATCTCTACAGCCTGAGCGTTTGCGTTCACGCAGCTTACCAAAGTCAAAGCAAAAAGAACAATAAGCGCTTTGCCGGAATTGGCAGTTGAAGCAAAAAGCTTTTGCGAGCGCTCCTGGAGCGACCGCCTTATGGATCTTTCATTAAAGAAAGACAACAATATTTTCTTAATATTGGCTGAAAAACCAATTTCTATTGGTCTAAAAAACAACATTGTTAATCCTTTTATTTAGATTTGCGCGTATATTTTACCATACATACAATCAAAATAAATGTAAATCATATAAAAAATATAGAATTTTTTTATGCTCATCTTGCCCGCGTTACCTCTAAATACATTAGTATTATTTTATTGCGAAAAATTTTATAAAGCCTGTTATTTTTTTCTTTCATATAAAACAAAGGGGTTAACAAGATTTTACCATATTGACAATATTGTATCGGCATTTATGCGTAAGGTAATAAAAAATTCACCTCCCGCCCAAAAGCGGAAGGTGAAAAAAAGTAAAGTGCAAATTACTTCGTGAAGCTTTATAGAAAGCTGATCTATGCGCGGCAGCTATAAAGCGCCGCACATATATTGCTATTTTTGAGTGACCCCTCCGTCGGCAAAGCTGGCAAGTATTATGCCAAGAGCATTTTTGCCCGCTATAGCATTTACATCACTGTGTCCCGTGACGCTTCCGTGTAAGTAGCTGGCGACTATAGTGCCAAGTTGAAGATATCCCGCTATGCCTCCGACATAATTGTTGCCGTCAACTTTTCCGTAGCTATATGTAGCAGTTATTGTGCTAATCTCGGAGTATCCAGCGATACCGCCGACATAATCGCCATTTGGACTGCTGACATCTCCTCTGGTGTAGCTCGCGGTTATCGTGCCAAGATTGATATATCCCGTGATACTACCGACATAATTGCCCGTTGCGACGATATCTGTTTTAGACGCCGTAGCGGTTATCGTACCGATATTAACTTTTCCCGTGATACCGCCGACATAACTGTTACCCTTAATACCTCCCCTGACATCCACGGCAGTTATCGTGCCTCTTTGGGTAGCGCCCGCGATACTGCCGACATAATCTTTACCTTGGATGCCGTTATGAGCGTCGTCTATCTCGACTTTAAGATTTATAACAGAACCTTTATTTATATGTCCGAACAGCCCCACATAATCAGCAGTCGGTCTATCGACCCACAGGCCCTTGATAACATGTCCGTTTCCGTTAAACTTACCGCTAAATCCTTCTGTCGCGTCGCCGATAGGAAGCCAACCCTCGCTATTACCCGTAGTCAATGTTATATCATTCAAAAGCGCGTATCTGCCGGATAGATTTTTCCTGACAAGCTCCAAGCCGTTTTGATCGCGTATGCCTCTAACATCGGCAGCGGTGTAAAAGCCGGCGTCCGCATTAGCCGTATGGCTAGTAACGGGTGTCTTTCCGTCCGCCTCATACCAAGTGCCGGAAATAGCGGCTATATTTACAACAGTTCCACTTACGACTGTCACTTCATCCACCAAGTCAAGATTGTCGTCATAAAATGATAGGGTACTGACCGATTCGTTGACGACTGTGATTTTAGCTACACTGCTTGTAACCGAAGCGGTTTTGTTGCCTGTCGCGTCATTGTTTGTATTGATAATGACGACATAATAGTAAGGCTTATCCGCCGACGGTGTGAACCTGTAAATAGGAGTGTTTGAATCCTCCAGAAGCGTCCCGTTGACACTACTCTCCACGCTGTTTTGATACCATTGATATGTCAGCGCTCCACCATCTGCTACGCTTGCCGATACCGTTAGAGTGGTCTCTTCGCCCGCTGTGGCAAGCTTGCTTTTAGGCTGAAAAGTGACCTCAGGAGTCTGGGCATCCCCGCAACCTGCCAAGGTAAAAGCGAACAGAAGTACAAGCGCTTTGCTGATGTTGGCGTACGAAGCGAAAAACTTCTGCTTGCAATCCAAAAGCGGCTGCCTCGCGGATCTCCCGTTAAAGAGAGAAGACAAATACCCCTTAATACTTGCTGAAAAACCAATATTTATTGGTTTAAAAAACAACATTGTTAATCCTTTTGTTTAAATTTACCCACGTATTCTATCATAAATCTAATAGATATAAATGCTAATTATATAAAAAATATTAATTTTTTTCATCTATATATTATGTATAAATATATAAATATTGTCTTTTAGTAATAAACTATAAAAACTACTATTTTTAAGGTTAATTTTTATTTATATAAAGTAAAGAGATCAAGTAGCATAGTGCGATTTCGCCGCATTGGTATGAGTTGGGACAAACTGCTTCTATATATTATAAACAGTTGATTGTCCAATAAGCACAAAGGTATTAAAGATTTGTATTTATAAAAAAATGTAAAGATTCATCTCCCGCCAAAAAGCGGAAGATGAAAAAAGTAAAGTGCAAAATTACTCGTGGAGCTCATAAGAAAGCTGGTTTATGTACGGCAGCTATAAAGCCGCCGCACATATATTGCTTATCTTTGATTAAAATGGCAATCCGTCGGCAAGACTAGCAAGTACTATACCATAACTATTATGTCCCACAAGACCATCCGTATGAGTACCTCCGCTAACTCTTCCGTGCAAGTAGCTGGCTACTATTGTGCCAAATCTAAGATATCCTGCGATACCTCCGGTATAATCGTCACCCTTGACATTACCGTCAGTAAATGTAGCAGTTATCGTACTGGTATCGGAATATCCTGCGATACCTCCGGTATACTTACCTGTGTTTTCAATATTCCCTTTACTGTAGCTCGCGGTTATCGTGCCAAGATTGATTTTTCCCGTGATGCTGCCGGCATAATCACCAGATGCCGTAATGGTTGTTCTGGATGTCGTAGCAGTTATCGTGCCAAGATTGATACTGCCGACTATACCGCCGACATAATTCCTACCCTTAACGATTCCTTCAACAACTACAGCAGTTATCGTAGCCCTATTGGCATATCCCGCGATAGGACCGACATAATCTCTGCCTTGAATGCCGTTGCTTCCCAACTCAAGCCTGAGATCTATAACCGAACCGCCCTCTATGTAGCCAAATAGCCCGACATAGTCTTTAGTCGTATCATTGATGGTCAAACCTTTAATGGTATAACCGTTTCCGTTAAGCACGCCGCTAAATTTACTTGATTCGGTGCCGATAGGTTCCCAAGTAGTGCCGGTCAAATCTATATTACCTAAAAGTACAAATTTGCCTGTTAAGTTAGTCCTAATGCCCCTTAGCTCATCCGGAGTTCTTACCGCAAAAACATCATAAGTGGCGTAAAAGTTAGCATTTGAGTTAGCAACATATACATTAATCTCTGTTCTTGAGTTTATCGCATACCAAGGACCTTTGTGATAATCAGCTAGGGTTACCTCGTCCCCTCTTTCAACCGTTATCGTATCTACTAACTGTAGATCTTTGTCGTAAAACGAAATGTCAGAAACATCATAGTTTACAATAGTAATCACAGCTACATCACTCTTAGCGTCAGTGACGCCTGAAGCTTCGGAGTTTACATTGGTGACAACAACATAGTAATACGCCTCTGCGCCTGTTGTCGGCACAGTAAATGTCAAAGTATCACTGATCTGATCATTGATAAGAGTTCCGCCTTCATTGCTTGCCCTGTCATTTTTGTACCATTGATATGTCAACACTCCGCCATCCGACACAGTTGCAGATACTTTTAAAGTAGACTGTGTACCTGCTTTGGCAATTTTGCTTTTGGGTTGAACGGTGATACTGGGAGTTTGCGCTTCCCCGCACCCGACCAAAGTCAAAGCAAAAATAAAAATAAGCGCTTTACCGACATTATTAGTCGAAGTAAAAAACTTCTTCGAGTAATCGTAAAGCGACCGTTTCATCGATCTCCCATTGGAGGGAGACAACAAATTTTTCTTAAGATTAGTAAAAAAACCAATCTCAACTGATTGTAAAAACGACATTGTTGATCCTTTTGTTAGATTTATCTTGATATTCTATCATAAATTTAATATATATGAATATAAATTTTACAAAAAGTGCAATTTTTTTTCATATACGCATTATTTGTGCTATTTTTGAAAGTTTTTGTACCAAAAAAGCATAAAATATACCATTTTATTTACTTATAAATTAAAAATAATTGTATAGCTCAGTATATCAAATAAGGGTGTAAAATAGGCGTGCAGCGGACAAAATAGCCCGATATATCAACTATCAAAAACTCGTAAAATTTGTAAAAGTTCGGAAGCGTTGTAACCTTAGCGCAATTTACCGCCGCACTCCTATTTCTATCATTATAAAGCAAGCATAGCGTTTTTATGGGACAAAATGTTTCCAAAGTGTAATATTTTTTTACCTTTCTCTTGCTCGCGCAAAGGTTTTGCAAAAATTTATTCTTCAAAGCAAAGCGGGCGGAATCCAAATAGTGCAAAATATTTTTACCAAACAAAATACTTCCTTGAAAAATATTAAAGAAGATTTAAATAAATAAATTATATAAAAATATTTTTTGTTTTTTATCGTTAATTTTTTGTGTGAATGGATAAAGCAGTACTGGTGAGGCGGGAGGGAATCTATTTTTTTCTAAAAACCGTACTCATTTGGCGGACGATTTTCAGTCTGATAATTTTCTTTGATTTATGTAGCCTGCCCGGCGATTAACGCGTTTTAGGCAAAAATGATAATTCCCGTAGTTCCAAGCTTATATTTGATATTCCTAATTTTCTACGAAAAAGGCGAGATTCTCACTCCCCAAAAATTATCACATCATAAGTCTTTTTGCGTTTGACGAGGTTTTTGTTGGGGGCTACTACGGCGCCTTTTTGGGTTAGGTTGGCGAGTTCTACTCTTAATTCATCTACCGTGCTTTCAAGTTCGTCCATCTTCTCTTTTAGCTGCAAGACCACATCAACGCCGGCGAGATTTACGCCAAGTTCGCGCGTGAGTCTTAGGATGAGTTTAATTCTATCTATATCCATCTGCGAATATAGCCTCATCTTCCCCTCCGTGCGCGACGGGACTATGAGCCCTTCTCTTTCGTATTGCCTCAATGTCTGCGGATGGATCTCCAACACCTTTGCCACGACGCTTATCAAATAAACCGGCTCTTTATAATTATGCATCCGTGTCCCCCTCAAGCTCTTTTTTTATCAAATCTTTTAACTGTCCGCTTAGGCTCTCTAATTTTGGCAATACCACATTTGCCAACACGTACATATCGCCTTTATCACCTGTTTTGCGGTTTACTACGCCGTACCCTTTCAGGCGAAATTTCTGCCCTTGTTTTGTGTCTTGGGCTATCTTCATAGTGACCTCTTTTTCAAGAGTTGGGATTTTCACCTTGCCTCCGAAAAGTGCGATTTTTAGGGGTACATCAAAGCTTCTTTCAAGATTTAATCCGTCTCGTTTATAAACAGGGCTTGGCGCGATGTCTATCGATAAAAACATATCGCCCCTCTCGCCGCGATATTGGCGTCCTTTGCCTCTGATGCGCATCTTTTCGCCTTGGTTGATACCTGCGGGGATTTTGATATCAAATGTTTCGCCGCCGTATGAGAGTGTGTGTTTGCCACCCAAAATAGCCGTCTCAAACGGTATGGTTATCTTAGCGTTGATATCAAGATCGGCACTTTGCTCACCGCCAAATCCTCCAAATCCGCCCCTATTTCCGCCGCCAAAACCGCCAAAACCTCCGCCAAATCCACCAAATCCGCCGCCGAAAATATTCCTTAAAATGTCATTGAGGTCTGCGCCCCCTTGCGAACTCGCGAAGTCGTGGAAGTTTTGACCGCCAAATATACTATCCCCGTGCATATCATACTGTTTTCGCTTCTGCTCATCACTCAATATCTCATACGCCGCGTTTATCTCTTTAAATTTCTCCTCTGCTCCGGCCTCTTTGTTGATATCGGGATGATACTTCCTCGCAAGCCTTCTATAAGCCTTTTTTATCTCGTCCGCCGACGCGCTTTGACTTACCCCCAGAGTTTCGTATAAACTCTTGCTCACTATCTTTCTCCTTTGCTTGACTAATCTATTTAGCATAAAATATTTATAGCGATTGTAGCATAAACCTTTAGCCTATGTCAATCAACTTTAGCCTCCAAAGGCACATTTACCGTGCATTTACTCCTTACATTTTATAATTACAATTTTTACTTCAAATTTAAGGAGAAATTATGAAAAAACCCCTACTTTTTTTGTCTTTAAGCACTCTATGGCTGTGTGCCGCGACTATAGATATATTCCAAGCGCCAAATGTTACGCAAAGAACGACCGCCGCGAATGGGAGCGCTATATTGTCATATTATGACTCAGTCAAAGAGGCTAAAAAAAGCGTCGTAAACATCGCTACGACCTCTACGGTTACCGTTAATAACCAGCTTGATTTGATGTTTAATGACCCATTTTTTAAGCAATTTTTCGGCGAGACGCCCTTTAATAAGCCGCAACAGAGAAAATCCAGCTCTTTGGGCTCAGGAGTTATCATCTCAAAAGACGGCTATATCGTCACAAATAACCACGTGGTAAGCGGCGCGGAGGAGATCATCGTAACGCTTTTTAACAGCGACAAAGAGTACAAAGCAAAGATCATAGGACTTGATTCAAAGACCGATTTGGCGGTCATCAAGATAGATGAGAAGAACCTCCAGACGATACCTTTCGCAAACTCCGACCACCTGCAAGAGGGTGATGTAGTCTTCGCTCTGGGCAATCCGTTTGGCATAGGAAGCACCATCACGCAAGGCATCATATCCGCTCTCAATAAAGACCACGTCGGCTTAAACCAGTACGAAAACTTCATCCAAACCGACGCCTCCATAAACCCGGGCAATTCCGGCGGAGCGTTGATAGACAGCCGCGGCGCACTCATCGGTATCAATAGCGCCATCATATCCAGAAGCGGCGACAACAACGGCATAGGCTTTGCCATCCCCTCCAATATGGTCAAAAAGATAGCTCTATCACTTGTGGCAAACGGTAAGATAGAGAGAGGTTATCTTGGCGTTAGCATAGGCGATCTGACGAGCGATTTGAAAGAGATATACACCAACAAAGAGGGTGCACTCATAATGGGCGTAGAGGAGAAATCCGCCGCGGATGAGGCGAAACTTAAAAGAGGCGATCTTGTCATCAAAGTGAACAACACTAAGATCAAAAACGCAAATGAGCTTAAAAATCTCATCGGCGAACTAAACCCGCAAGAGAAGATCACTCTAACCTACGAGCGAAGCAACAAGATCCAAACCACTACCGTCAAACTCCACAAAATGGACGGCGACACGGTAACAAGCAGTGCGACGGATAAAGATATCATCGACGGGCTAACGCTTGAAAATATAACCGACGCCTCAAGATACAGAAACATAAAAGGGGTACTGGTGACAAATGTCAAAGAAGAGTCCAAAGCCGCTAAGGCGGGCTTTAGAGCGGGCGATATCATCATACAAGTAGGCGAGAGCGCCATCGCTTCGATAGATGAATTTAAAGCCGCGCTCAACAAAAACAAAAAAGGTAAAAAAGCGGTCTATCTGCAAAGAGGAAACGGTATCGCTGTCATCGTGGTACAGTAAATCAAGGGAGGGGCTATCCCTCCTTTTTATGCTATAATGAAAAAAAATTTGGATTGGGTGATGATAAATATACTGATGATAGAAGACGACACCGAACTTGCCGAGATATTGACAGAGTATCTTGAACAGTTTGATATGAAAGTAACTACTGCCGAAGACCCGTATATAGGGCTCTCTACGCTTGCGATTGAAAAGTTTGATTTGGTGATTTTGGATTTGACACTGCCCGGACTTGACGGGCTTGAGATATGCAAAGAGATACGAAAGCGGCACAACACCCCCATCATCATCTCTTCTGCCAGACACGACATAACGGACAAAGTCACGGCGCTGGAGAACGGTGCGGATGACTATCTGCCAAAGCCATACAATCCTATGGAGCTTCAAGCGCGCATCAAAAGCCGCTTAAGGATACACGAACTGCAAAAAGATTCCGAAGAGAGCAAGTCGCACGGAGATTTGAGGCTGGACGCAGAGAGAAGAGTGATAACATTTAAAAACGAAGAGCTCATCCTCACAGCCGCGGAGTACGAGATACTTGCCTATCTCATCAAAAAAGAGGGCGGAGTCGTATCGCGCGAAGAGCTTATATATAACTGTGAAGCGATAAATGAGGAGAGTGTGAATAAAAGCATAGATGTCATCGTAAGCAGGATCCGCCACAAGCTGGGCGAAAATCCAAAAACTCCCCGCTACATCTACGCCGTGCGCGGTATCGGATACAAGTACCTTAAATGATCAGGTTCAAATCCTCCATACTCTACACGATCACACTTATATTTTGCCTCTCGTTGATGAGCGTCGTCTTGGCGTTTTTGTATCTGATGCAGTATGATAAGGAAAATTACACTAAAGAGCTCAACAACAAATACACCGTCGTCGCGGAGGCGACTCTGTTCCACCTGAACAGTTTCATCACCGACAGGCAGATACAAAAGCAGATAAAAGATTATAAGATGGAGGAGATAACCGAAGAGCAGCTCAAAAGAGAGGTGCTCTTGCGCGGCGAAATACTGGACGCCATAGTCAACAGAATCGGGCAAGAGGTCAGTATCATCTCATACAAAAATGATAATTACCTAAATATCGTCTACGGCAACATCAATATACTCTTAAAAGACAGCGAATTTCAACCCTACAGATATTCTATCATCAGGAGTATCTTCGGACTTGTTTTGCTGATCATCGTTTTTACATATATTTTGATCATCAGAAAAATACACCCCTTAAAAAAGCTCAAGCAAAACATCGACAAATTTGCCGCCGGTGAGTTTGATACGCCGCCACTTCACAGCGGAACGGATGAAATCTCCGAAGTCGCCAACGCCTTTTATCTATCCGTGAATCACATCAAAAAGCTCAACCACTCGCGCCAACTCTTTTTGCGCAACATTATGCACGAGCTAAAAACGCCCATCACAAAAGGGCGCATACTGGCAGAAATGATACACGAAGATAAGCAAAAGCAAAGGCTTATCACGGTATTTGAGCGGCTTGAGACGATGATAAATGAGTTCGCCTCCATAGAGAGCCTCACCTCCGGTATCGGACTAACAAATGTCGGCACTTACAGACTTATCGATATATTTGATGAAGCGATTGATCTGGCTATGGTTGAACGCAAAAGTATAGATTTTTATATTGAGAAAGATTTGAATCTCCACGTGGACTTCAAACTCTTCTCATTAGCTCTCAAAAATATGATAGACAACGCCATCAAATACTCCACCGACAAAAAAGTCACCGTCAAAGCCGACGACAACGCGATCCTCTTCATCAACGAAGGCGCCCCCTTAGACAGACCCATAGAGCACTATCTCTCCCCTTTCACACAAGGCAACAACAGCACAAAAAACTTAGGTCTTGGACTCTATATCGTAGACAACATCATAAAAGCGCATAGGCTTGAACTTGTCTATAGATACGAAGATGGAAAAAGCACATTTGGTTTTGTGGGAATAGATAAGCTGAAAAAATAGAGCGTCACCGCCAAATACAAAATCGCTTATACTTTTCGCGTCAAAAGCAAATAGCTAATCATTCAAAAATTTATAAAAATCACAACTGTGCTGAAATTTTAAATCACAAGCTTTGCGCGCGTACTCTTTTGCTTTGCCTTTATCTTGGCTCACGCCGTGCCCGTTATAATAAATAGACCCAAGATTGTAGCACGCCTTTTCCATATCTTTGTCGCAGGCTTTTTGGTAGTATTCCATAGCTTTAAGATAATCTTGTTTTGCCCCTTTGCCTTGCACATAAGCATTTCCAAGACTATAGCACGACTCCTTTACGCCACTGTCGCACCCCTTTTTATGATACTCAAAAGCCTTAAGATAGTCTTGCTTTACCCCAACTCCTTCATCATACATATTTCCAAGATGAATACACGCCGCACCTTCGCTGTGACCACACGCTTTTTGGTAATATTCGGCGGCTTTTGCATAATCTCTTCCCCTATAATACAAATCTCCAGCAAATTCGCAAGCCACCGCATCCTCTTCGCACGCTTTTTTAAAATACTTTAGCGCCTCTTTATCATTTTGCTTTAGCGCATAAAAAGCCCCGACATTAGAACAAGCATTTATATCTTTATTTTCATCGCACAAAAATTTTTCATATCTGAGCGTTTTGTTGTCATATTTTCCAAAACGCTCCACAAATGCCTTCTCATCCCAAGCCTCGCTAAAAGAGAAAAGTAAGATCAACAAAAGAGATATTTTTCGCATTTTACACCTCTCTTGCGATGCTATTCATTACGAAGCGTATTTAATACATCCACTTCGGTTGCTTTTTTTGCGGGGTACCAGGACGATACGGCTACGATGATGAGGGCGCCGATGACTATTAGTCCGAAGTCTGTAAATGACAAATCAAGCGGCAATTTTGAGCTGCCGTAGACATCCGCGGGCAGTGTTACTATGTCGAATGAGCCAAGCAAGAAGAGTATGACAGCACCAAGCAGTATGCCCGATATTACGCCGCCGCAGCCTATGACCATACCAAGTCCGAAAAAGCTCTTTTTTATCTCGCCGGGTTTTGCACCTAAAGATAGTAAGAGCGCTATCTCTTGACGGCGGTTCATAACGGTCATTAGTAGAGAGCTCATTATATTTAGGGATGCGACTAAGATTATCAACATCAGCACTATAAAAAGCGCCCTCTTTTCAAGTTCAAGTGCGGAGAAAAAGTTGCCGTTTTGCTGCCACCAGCCGATAGCTCTTAAGTGGCTTGGCAACGCGTTTTGCAGGCTCTTTATATCCTCCATAGGCTCTTTTGAGTAGATATGTATGCCATCATACTCTCCTTCAGCGTAATTAAGCGTTTTTGCCAAAGACGACATAGGTGTGAACATATAAGTCTTGTCGTAATTTATAAGCCCCGAGGTAAACTCCTCCTGATAGACGAACCGTTTTGTTTTGGGGATGAGCGCCAGTCCGACGGGGTCTGCTTGCGTGAAGATGACCGTCATCTTGTCGCCTTTGTCCAAAAACAGCTCCTCTTTTATCCCGCGACCGGCTAAGATATCAAACTCTTTTAATGTTTGATTGTCACTCAGGGCTTCGGCGATGACGCTGTTTATCTCTTTTTCTCTCTCAAAATCAACGCCGAAAATCATACCGCCCTCAAATTTTTGCCCGTTTTTTAGTATGACCCGCGAAAAGATATAGGGGCTGAATTTCAACTCGGGAAACTGCTCTTGCAACAGCTTCAAATCGTCCTCATTTACACCCGACATACCAAGCGGCATAACGGTGATGGGGTAGTTCATCGTAAAAAGTTTGCGCTGAAACTCTTTATCAAAGCCGTTCATAATAGCCATAGCGACCATAAGCACCATAAGCCCTATCATAACGCCCAAAAACGCCAAGACAGCGCTCACTGTGATAAACGGCTGCGATTTGTCGAGGCGTAGATATTTTTTGATAAGATATCGACTGACGCTCTTCATATGTTAAGCTAACAACCCGCGTTTTGGTCCGCTTTTGCCGTGGCAAAATTTATATTTTTTGCCGCTTCCGCAAGGACACAGGTCGTTTCTGGCTATCTTTTTTGGTATGATGGCGCTACTACCGCCAAGCTGTTCGTTTCCGTGTTTAAGCTTGACATCATCCGCCGCGCTCTCCATCTCTTGGAGCACTTTGTCCATAACTCTTTGCTCCTCTTCGGCTTTGCTGTCTCTTAGTTGCACAAGTTGGAGCATTTTAAAGCTTTCGTTTCTGATGCGTCCCACAAGCTCCACGAAAAGCCCGTAACTCTCTTTTTTATACTCCGTCAGCGGGTCTCGCTGATTGTAGCCGCGAAGTCCGATACCGGTCTTTAATATATCCATCTGATAAAGGTGCTCTCTCCACGCCGTATCAAGCACTTGCAAGGATAAAATCTTCTCTATCTGCTCTCTTTGCGCCGTGTCTACGACGGACATTTTTGCCTCATAATCCTCTTTAATGCGCCTCTCTACCGCCTCATAAAGCTTATCATTTTCAAGCTCGTTCAACCCCGCTTCGTCAAATACGCAATTTATCTCTTCTTTTAAGCTGGCAATAAGCCTTGGGATATCGCGCTCCTCTTTTGGCGCACCCTCAAGCGCATTCACGCGAAACATCAGATCCTGCACATAATCCCTGCGAAGCTCATCTACGCGCTTTTTCATATCAAGCGATTTGCCCAGAAGCTCATCTCTAAAGTTATATATCGTCTTTCTCTGCTCATTTGCCACATCGTCATATTCCAAAAGGTGTTTTCTTGACTCAAAGTGCATACTCTCCACCTTCTTTTGCGCGTTTTCAACCGCTCTGGTGACCATTTTGGACTCTATGCTCTCGCCCTCTTTTATGCCAAGTTTCTCCATAATGACTTTTATCCTATCGGAGCCAAAAATCCTAAGAAGATTATCCTCAAGGCTCAGATAAAATCTACTCTTCCCCGGGTCCCCCTGCCTGCCCGAACGACCGCGCAATTGGTTGTCGATCCTGCGGCTCTCGTGCCTTTCAGTACCGATGATATATAGTCCGCCAAGCGCTTTTACCTCATCGTTTATCTTTATATCGACGCCGCGCCCTGCCATATTTGTAGAGATGGTAACCGCCCCTTTGCTTCCCGCTTCCGCGATGATTTGTGCCTCTTTTTCGTGGTTTTTGGCATTTAAAACTGTGTGCGGGATTTTGGCTTTTTCAAGCATAGAGTGGAGTAGTTCGCTTCTCTCTATCGACGCCGTTCCTACAAGTACGGGTTGTCCTTTTTTGTGTGACTCTTTTATATCGTCGATGACCGCTTTAAATTTTTCGGTTTCGCTTTTATAGATAAGGTCGTTATAATCAAGCCTGATAGCGGGGGCGTTTGTTGGTATCGAGATAACGTCAAGATTATAAATCTGCGAAAACTCCGCCGCTTCCGTCTGCGCCGTACCCGTCATACCCGCGAGCTTTTTGTAAGAGCGAAAATAGTTTTGAAATGTTATATCCGCCAGCGTTTGCGACTCATCTTGAATCTTCACGTGCTCTTTTGCCTCAAGCGCTTGATGAAGCCCTTCGCTAAAACGCCTCCCCTCGCTTGGTCTGCCTGTAAATTCATCAACGATGACTATCTCCTCTTCCCTGACCATATAATGCACATCTTTTTCAAAAAGATAGTGCGCCTTTAGAGCTTGGTCTAAAAGGTGCGATAGTATCGCGTTTTCAAGGCTGTAGAGATTATCAACGCCAAATAGCTTCTCAGCTTTGGCAATACCCGTTTCCGTTATCAAAATAGCTCTATTTTTCTCATCAACGGTAAAGTCTTCGTTTCTTACAAGCTGCCTTGCCACATTGTCGGACATTTGGTAATTTTCAAGTTTTCTTCCCGCGCGCCCCGATATGATAAGCGGCGTTCTGGCTTCGTCTATGAGGATCGAGTCTACCTCATCCACGATAGCGAAATTATGCCCTCTTTGGACCTTATCTTCGAGAGAATATTTCATATTGTCCCGCAGATAATCAAACCCAAATTCGTTATTTGTACCATAAGTTATATCGGCGGCATACTGCTCTTTTTTGAGTTTTTCATCATACACGCCGGATAGTATCACCCCGACACTTAACCCCAAAAAGTTATAAATTCTCCCCATATCGGCAGCGTCGCGCTTGGCAAGGTAATCATTTACCGTTATGATATGCACACCCTTGCCCGTCATAGCGTTAAGCACCACAGGTAAAGTAGCCACAAGCGTTTTACCCTCGCCCGTTTTCATCTCGGCGATATTTCCGTTATGCAAAACAAGCCCGCCGATAAGCTGCACATCAAAATGTCTAAGCCCCGTCGTCCTAACACTCGCCTCTCTTGTTATCGCGAAAACATCACTCAAAACATCATCCAAGCTCTTCTTTTCGAGCTTCACTTCCTCCCTAAGAGCTGCAAACTCAGCCTTTAATTCGTCGTCGCTCATAGCCTGATATTTTTTCTCCAAGTCGTTTATCGCCACTATGCGCTTTTCATACTTTTTGACCTCGCGGTCGTTTCTTGTGCTAAAGATTTTTCCCAAAAATTTCAACATCAATGTAGCCTTTTTTATAAATAGAACGCAGATTTTAACATACTTTTGGTATAATTTACCTTTATTAATCCTACGAGGAGCCTTTATGCGTTTTTTGGCATTTTTACTACTTTGCGTCACTTTTTTAAATGCTGAGGGGGGCGCATTTAAGAGTATATCCAGCGACTTCACACAGACTATCAAAAGCTCTGAAAACGACACGATAAAATACAGCGGCAGCTTTCAAGCTACAAGCGAAGGTGATAATAATTTCGCCCTATGGCACTACAAAACACCCATAATCAAAAAAATCTACTTCGCCAATAACGATGTTATCATTTTAGAGCCGGACCTTGAGCAAGCAGTCATAACCACAGTCGATGAGATACCCGATATATCGCACGTTTTAAATGAAGCACTGAAAGCTAACAAGCTAACTAACAAGGAGATAACAGTCAATATCGCCAATGTGGATTATAAAATTTCATTCCAAAAAAACACCCCATTCAAAATCGCCTACACAGACGCTCTTGACAACAAAATAGAGATACTTCTGCGCAACACGATTTTAAATACCAACATAGACAAACGAACATTCCAAGCCGAAATACCGACAAATTACGATATCGTAAGATACTAAAGCGCCAATAGTTTTTTGACCTCATCGATACTGTTTTTGAGCTTATCGTTTTCGCGTAACTCAATCCAATCAAAAGGCGTTTCACCATTAGCGTTTTTCAACCCCTTATCCGCGCTGTTATCCAAAAGAAGCTTGATAAATTTTATATCCGCATAACTAAGAAAAACCGACTCTAAAGCGTGATGGCTTGCGCGCTTTTGTAGAAATTTTTTACCCTCTCGTCCACCTGTACGCAGCGTCTTAGGTATGTGTCAAAATCGCCGCGGGAGTAGCGGATGTAGAGGTTTTTGGCACTCACGGCGCGGCTTACGGCTACGTAGAATTGGCTCTTTTCAAAGATATTGTCTATATCGCAGACTAAGTTTTCTATGCTCATGCCTTGCGATTTGTGGATGGTTATCGCGTAGGCAAGTTTGAGCGGGAATTGCTTTAGGGTGGCAAGCGTTTTGCTCTTTATCTCGCCGCCCTCCAAAGAGTTCTCATACAACGCAAACTCATACGGCTCCACCTTGATAAGCTCATCTTTTTTTTCTATCAGCAGATATTCGTCAAATATCCCTCTCACAACGCCTCGCTCGCCGTTATAATATTTGCCCCATTTATTGACGCAAAAGAGTATATGCGCGCCGATTTTGAGTTCAAGTTTTAGTGGGATATTTAGCGCTTTGTACCAACTCTCTATCCTGTTTTGATGTAGACTCTTTTCGCGCAGATTCAATTCCGCTTCCAATACGCGTGGCTCCTCTTTTATCTCATCCAAACGCTCTTTATTCATCCTGTCTGCTTCATAATTTCTGCCGAATAGTATCGTAGGATTTAGCGCCATAACAGCTCTATTTTGACGCAGATTTTCAAAAAAGAGAGTTACCTTTTCGTCTATCTCACCTTTTCGCACTTGGTTTAATATACTGAAAAAATGTCTATCCTCCGTCCTTTTTGAGCCCACAAGCTCCAAAATCTTCGGATTGTAATTTTGCCAAGCGCTGCTCTCAAACGCGTACACTTCATCGCCAAACAAAGAGCCGGCGCTCACCTCATCAGCCTTTCGCACGGGTGGCAGCTGGAAAAAATCCCCCACAAACAGTATGGACCCGCCAAACCCCGAAGCATTCAATCTATATCTTATCATCTCCATCAGCGCGGCGGATACCATAGATATCTCATCTATGACTAAAAGATTTGTGTTTTGGAGGATGCCGTACAGCTCTTTGAGCCGCTTTTTATTTTTGTCGTATCTTAAAAGCTCTTCGGTGTTTTTACAGATGCCAAACGCGAAAAAACTATGTATCGTCTGCCCGCCGATATGCACCGCGCTAATGCCCGTACTGCCGAGTATGACGACCTGTTTTTTCTCTTTTTTGTACTCCTCTATAAGCCGTGCGGTGAGGTAGCTTTTACCCACCCCGCTACTGCCTGTCAAAAAAAGGTGGTTAATTTTTAGTATATCTTTTATCTTTTGAAGTTCTTTCAAGCATCTCCTTTACTATTTTTTTGATATTATACACAAAACATATTTTTTTAAAGGCATTAAGATGGCAAACAAAAAAAGAAGACTATTGTCCAAAAATGACCAACAAAATGTAAAGACGGAGGGCAAAACTGCCTCTGTTGATTTGTCCGTTTCCGTAGATAAAACGGAGCTTGCTCTTTTTTGCGGCGGCGTGATGATTTGCGCCGTAGGTTTGGTGGTTTATTTTATGTACATCAAACCTCTTTTTTGATGACCCTGCTATGAAACGCCTACTCACACTCACCGCGGTTATATTGTTAACCGGCTGCACCGTCAAAGAGCTTAAAGAACCGGTTTTTGAGGAGCCGATTTTAGTTGAAGAGCCAAGTTTGGCGGAGGTTTTGAGGTATGAGCAAAACGCCTATTTTCTCCCCCCCGTGCCGCTTTTAGCGCAAGATGATTTGGATAGATACAAAGAAGCTTATGCGCGAAAACAGTTCGCGCCGTGGGAGAAAAAAGCGCTTAGAAATAGTAAAGAAGACGCCATCTGGGGGCTTAGTTTTACAAGCGGAAGCCGTCAATATATAGGCGAAAACCGTCTTGAAGTGAGCGATGAAACGCTTGAAGCCATACGCGAAGAGGCAAATTTTGACGCGCACGGCACGATCCTTGAGTACGCCATCACAGTAGAGGAGAGTCATCTTCGCGTGCTGCCGACCGATAAACCGCTATTTTCAAAACAGACAAACGGTCAAAGCAGTTATCCGTTTGATTATCTGCAAAACTCCCTGCTTGGCATTATGCAGCCGCTTTTAATCTCGCACTACTCTAAAGATCGGGCGTGGGTGTTCGTGGAGAGCCCATTTGCCGCGGGCTGGGTAAAGACGAGCGAGATAGCTCTCATAGATGAAAAATTGGCAGGGACGATACGAGACGGTCAAAATATTGTCATCACAAAAGACAACGCCGCCCTCTATCTTGAAAACGGACTCTTCGCCCACCGCATAAAAATGGGCTCTATTTTGCCGCTTGTGGAAGAAGATGATGAAAACTACAAAGCTTTTATCGTCATCCCAGACGCCTCCAAAAGAGCCAAAGCGGTAAATGTAACGATAAGCAAAAGCTTCGCCGCGCCGTTTCCTTTGGAATTTAACGAGAGAAATGTCAAAAGAGCCATCAACGAACTGCTCGGCGAAAATTACGGCTGGGGCGGGCTTTATAACAATAGAGACTGCTCGGCGATGACCAAAGACTTCTTTTCGCTCTTTGGCATTTGGCTTCCCAGAAATTCACTCTCGCAAAAGCGTTCCGCCGCCTTTACGGATGTATCAGACCTCACTTTGGCGCAAAAAGATGAGATGCTCCGAGAGTTTGGCATACCATATCTCACGCTTGTTTATATGCCCGGACACATTATGCTCTACGCCGGCAAAACGGACGAACGTGCGCTCATCTTTCACAATGTCTGGGGGCTTACGAACAAAAAAGGCGAAAAATTTCTCATAGGCAAATCAGTCATTTCAGACCTCTTCATAGGCGAAAATCTACCCGATATGGAGGATAAAAACCTCCTTATAAGTAAGATCCAAGGTTTTAGCGTCTTCGCGTCCAAACCCGCCCTCGCGGAGTCAAAACTCCCAAGAGTGTATCCGCAAACGATAGAGAAGATCGCGAATAATATAGTCTATTTCAAAGACGGAAGCGAACTTCTTTATGACGACGGGGCGCAAAAAAGTTATGCACAGATGCTTATAAACCCTGACATTGAAGATCAATTTTATGAAACTTACACAAAAGGCAAGCTTGTCGGCGAACCCAAAAACGATGCGGGCAGGATAAGAAATATCGACTTTTTCAAAGCGATGTACGGGCACGATAGACAAGAGATAGAGCAAAATCTGGTAGAGGTCCCGTGGCTTCCCTCATCATCACCCAACAAGACTCTGCTTTTCAACAAAAAAAACGGCGCGTCGGCGGCACTTTGGGCAGTTTCAAACGAGCTTGATAAATTGGGCGGCGAGTATGCGGAGTTTTTGGATAATGTCGGCGGCACATACAGATATCAGGAGGTCGCGAGCAGCGATAGGCTCATTATGCACACATTCGGCATAGCGATTGATCTGGATTTGAGTAAGGCAAACTACTGGCATTTAGACAAAAATGGCAGAAAAATAGAGGACCCCCTCCCCCAAAAGATAATAGACATCTTCGAAAAACACGGCTTTATCTGGGGCGGAAAGTGGCTACATTACGATACGATGCACTTTGAGTATCGCCCCGAACTTTTACGGTAAGCAGATATCTTTGAAGCTAAAACTTTTGCTTTTTGCCGTTACCGTTTTTACCGCGCTTAACGCGTCGGAGTTGAGATCGGACGAATATGTGATGTTTATCCCCTCTATCGCGTATGATATAGGTAACGGCACGATAGAGGCAGAAGTGGAAGCTTTCGTATATGAAAAAGAGGGGCGGCTTGGGGCAAGCAGCGCTTTGGCTCTTGCGCTTGGCATAGATATGGATAATTTAAGCGCCAAAGAAAAACAGAGGTTTTATGAAAGAACCGCGCTTTTTAGGATAGACTTTGAGGGCGATAAAGAGTTTGTTGTAAAGTTCGAAGATAACAGCCTGCATAAAATGCCAAAAAACAAAGACGGCAAAAGCAGCGCGGCGGTGAAACTAAAAAAGCCAAAAAACACCAAACGAGAGATAACTTTCGAAGTCCAAGAGCCAAAATACCCCAAAAATGTAGAAAAAGGCTTCGCGCTATACTCACCCGCTGATGGAGTATCCGCCGTATTTGACATAGACGACACGATAAAAGATTCAAATGTCTTAGACAAAAAAGCTCTGCTCATCAACACATTTTTGAACGAATACAAAATCGTAGATAGCATAAAAGAGATATTCGACCTCACAAAGCGCTCCGGTGCCGACGCCTTCCACTATGTCTCGGCAAGCCCCGTACAACTCTACCCCGAACTTAGCAGATTTTTCGAAAAAGCGGGCGTTCCCAAAGGCACTTTTCACCTAAGAGATACGACCGACATAAGCAACTTCATTGCACTCAAACAATCCACCATAACGCACAAAAAAAGCGCCATAGAAAAACTCTTCAAAGCCTACCCCAACCGCAAATTTATCCTCGTAGGCGATTCCGGCGAAAACGACCCCGAAATCTACGCCGATATATACAAAACTCATCCGGGCAAAGTCCTACTCATCATCATCCGCGACATAACAGACGAAAACAAAACCTCGCCAAGATTTAAAGATATGGAGCAGCTTGTGCTTTTCAAGTAGCCGCAAATTGTATGAAGCGCCAAACTACGCTTTAATCTCCAGATTTTCAACATCATCGTCAAATTCTACATTTTCTATCCTGCTAAATTCATCGGAAATTTTGGATGTGGTTGTAGATATCTCTTTGACATCTTTGTGTACCGTGTCTATGTGTTTTGAGAGTTGTTCCCAGCGCTCTTTGTAGAGTTTGAAGTTTTTGGATAGTTTTAACAGCTCTTCTTGGATTTTTTTGGCTTGCTCTTTTGTTTTGATATCCCTTACGACTGCCATTATCGTGGTTAAAAGTGCCATTAGAGTCGTGGGGGAAGCTATCCAGACGCTTTTTTGTCTTGCGTAGTCGATCAGATTTTCGTGGTAGGCGTTAATCTCGGCGAAAATCGCCTCTGCGGGTAAAAATAAAATCGCCAGATCCGAAGTAGTGCCCTTGATGATATATTTTGAGGCGATATCGTTGATATGTTTTTTCAAATCGCTTCTAAATTCGCCCTGAAAGCTCTTATCCTCGCCCATTTTTCTGTAATTTTCAAGCGGAAATTTCGAATCCACGCAGATAAGCCCTACGGGTTCGGGAGCTTTGATGACCGCGTCGGCTATACTGGAATTTGGCAGGGTAAGTTGTATGTCGTACAGGTCGCGCCTCTCACCGAAAATGGACTTTAATATCGCGTTTAACTGCACTTCGCCGAAAATCCCGCGCGTTTTTTTGTCGGTCAAAATGCCCTGCAAAGAGACCACTTCACCGCTTAGATTTTCTATGGTTTTTTGCGCTTGATTTATCTTGGCGATGCCGACAATTATCTCTTTAAATGTCTTATCTACATTCTCAAAGCCGGTTTTTAGGCGATTTTCAACGCTCTCGTTTATCTTCTCTAATCTCTCGTCTACCTTCTTGGAAAGCCCCTCAAAATCTTTCGCGCTTTGTATCTGCTGCTCTTTTAGCGAAGAGCTTATCTTTTGCCCTAAAATCTCCAGCCTCTCGTGCAAAAAGGTGTTGAGATTTTTTTGCATTATCTCCAAAGAGGTCGATATCTTGATGAAAAGTTCCGCGTTTTTTTCTATCTGCTCTTGTACGGCTTTTGCGTTTTGGAGCTGTTTGGCATCCGACGCGGAGAGGCGCTCATACCAAAATGCCCTTATACTCTCCTGCTCTTTTTGTCTTAAAAACTTCTCCTCATCAAGCGTTTTGGCAAGGGACTTCACGCCGATGTAAAGCGACGCCAAAGCAAAAACGCAACAAAGCAAAACAGCCAAAATAATAATACTTTCTATACTCATTTTCTTACTCTATATCCAATGTATCTAATACTTTTTGTTTGAAGCGGATGATCTCTATCTTTTGCCTCAGGTCGCGGTTCTCTTCCATAAGTATGGAGTATTCGCTCCACAGCGCGCTTATATCGCGGCTACGGTAGTATATCTGATTTTTGATGTAAATCATCGGAAGCAACAGCATAAATCCCGCCATCATAACCCCGTATGTCCAAAAAAGAAGCTTTGCGGAGAGGTTTGTCTCTTTGGTCTCTTTATGGGCGGGAGCGCTCTTTTCTTGACTACTCGGGGCGCCCAAAACGATATCTTTATAGCTATCCAAATCATCTTTACCGTACATCCGCCACCCTTTTTATATAAAACGCCCGAAGTTTTGAACTGCGGCTTCTTGGATTTATCTTTATCTCCTGCTCGCTTGGCTCTATCGCTTTTTTTGTGATGACTTCACCCAAGGCGTGGTTGTCACCGCATTCGCAACGAAGCGCGGAGGGGGGGCAGATACAAGACTTTGACCACGATTTAAACGCCTGTTTTACTATCCTATCTTCAAGCGAATGAAAAGAGATGATACACACGATACACTCGTCTATCTTACTGTTTTTTATACTATCTAACAGCTTTTCAAGTTCTTCTAACTCTTTATTGACCTCTATCCTCACGGCTTGAAAAACAAGCGTGGCGGGGGAGACTTTTCTACCGCTATAATGTCCTCTTCGACCGACTAAATCAGCTAAAGTTTTCGCCTCTTTTATGGGGCTTTTTTCGCGCGTGTCGCATATGAGTTTGGCTATTTTTTTGTACTCTCTAAGCTCGCCGTAATCTCTAAAAATACGCTCTAACTCATTTTTGGGGTATCTATTGACGACTTCATACGCGCTTAAAGGTTGCGCGGTATCCATACGCATATCAAGCACGTCTGAGTCAAATCCAAACCCCCTATCCGCTTTATCAAGCTGTAAAGACGAAACGCCGATATCAGCTAAAATACCGCGTATGGGCAGCTCTTGATATCTATCTATTATATCGCCAAATTTCGCGCGTTCAATTTTGACTCTATCTTTAAACTTTTCTAATCTTTTAGTCGAATACTCCACCGCCTCTTCGTCGCGGTCGCAGCCAATGAGACGCAAGATAGGATGCTCCTCCAAAATCATAGAGCTATGCCCCGCGTAACCAAGCGTGCAATCTAAAAACAACCCCTCTTTCAGCGGCGCAAATATACTCTTCACTTCGTTTTGGAGTACCGGAATGTGAAAAATCTGCAAAATTAAATCCTCAAGAAAACAAATATGATATATAATACACAATTTAGCTTTCAAAAAGGTTGAATAGACAATGCAAAAGTATTTAGTAAATGAGTTAAGCGAAATCTCGCTCTCTATGTTTAGGAAGAATTTTTTCGGCATTTATCACGGCTCCATATCGGCAAGAACCGAGCAGGATAAATTCATCATAAACAGAAAAAACGCGATCTTCGATAGACTTAGCGAGAGTTCGTTAGTGGAACTCTACTCCAAAAAAGATTATAGATGGAATGACGCCAGTATAGACGCCGATATACATCTTAGTGTATACGCTAACATCAGCGAGGCAAAATACGCCTGCTACGCGATGCCGCCATACACAGTCGCATACACACTAAACCACAACAATATCATCCCCAAAGACTTCTTCGGACTAACACGGATAGGCAAAACTAACATCTACGACCCCAAACAGTTTGAGGATTGGTATGAGAGGGCGGATGTGGAGATATATAGATATTTTACGGAAAAAAACAGCAATATAATGGTTATTAAAGGCTATGGCGTTTTCGCGTACGACCGCGATATACACTCTTTGGCTAAAAATGTCGCTTTGATAGAGAATACTTGCAGGGTTTTGTTGTTAGCGTCTGAAGAAAAATAGCGGCGATCTGTCTAAAATATATAACAGACTAACAAAATTTACTAACAAAATCGCTTTTTCTTTACAAAAAATGCAAAGAAAAAGCCTATTTTAAGCTATTTTAAACACTTTTAAGTGTAAAATCTAACAGATTTAGTTTGTTATTGAAAGGATGCCTTTTTATGATTACTTGGATGCAGCGCCACAAGAAATATTTGATAGTAACAGTTTGGGTTAGTGTTATCGCATTTGTGTCGGCAGGGTTTATAGGTTGGGGGGCTTACGATTTTAATCTCGCAAGGTCGTCTTCCGTCGCAAAAGTCGGGGAGCGCACGATAAGCAAGCAGGTATTCTCGCGAAGTTACGCTAACTACTTTGAATACTACAATTCAGCGGTTTATAACGGAGAACTAACACAAGAAGAGGCACAAAAAGTAGGTTTGGATAAGGGTGTTTTGGATATCCTGATAGACGAAGCCGTACTTTTAAATTTCGCGGATG
Organism: Campylobacteraceae bacterium; assembly: GCA_031274495.1. Classification (GTDB taxonomy): domain Bacteria; phylum Campylobacterota; class Campylobacteria; order Campylobacterales; family Campylobacteraceae; genus JAIRKW01. The sequence continues at coordinate 49,025 of JAISQB010000015.1, forward strand.
AGATGGGTATCACCGTCTTGGATAACGAAGTGATCGAAGCTATAACGGCAGATGAAAACTTTTATGAAAACGGCTCTTTCAACAAAGATCTCTACCGCACCGCACTTAGAAACGCGGGATTTAAGCCGGCAGAGTATGAAGAGGTGATAAAAAAACAGGTTACGCTAAACAAACTCTACGCGATAGTTATGAACTTCCCCGTAACCGAACTTGAAAAAGAGATATTGGGCTCTGCTATGTTTATGGAAGATAGGCTATTGGTCTCCACCGTCACGGTTGATGATAGCGAAATCAAAATCAGCGAAAATGAGACAAAAGCGCATTGGGATATGTACAAAGATAATTTCTTGACGGAAAAAGTTTACAATTTTGAGAGCATTTTTGTGCCGCTGTCTAAAGAGAGTTTGAGCGAAGAGGATATCAAAGCCTACTATGAAGAGGTGAAATATTTTTATAAAGACAGTGAAGACAGACTACTTGACTACGCGGCAGCAAAAAAAGATGTAGAAAAAGCGCTAAGGACTAAAAACGCCGAACAAGACGCGCTAAAGACTTACTTAGCATTTAAAAAAGGCGAGAAGAGCGCGCAAAAAAATGTGACTGTCACAGAGTCGAGCAGCGACTATAATGTATCGCTTTTTAGCGATGCAGTTGTGGGTGAAGTTTTGCGTCCTGTCCAAAAAGGCAACGGATGGGAAGTCTTGAAGCTCGTTAGCATTAACGCGCCTACCCTTAAAACTTACGAAGATGCCAAAGAGCAGGTGCTTGCCGTACTTAAAGCAAACAAAAGAGTAGAACTTTTGTCGCAAAAATCACAAGCAAGATTAAAACTCTTTAAAGGCAGTGATTTGGGCTTTGTAACAAGAGGTGAAAAAAATATCACAGGACTCACAAGCGACCAATCCGCACAGTTTATCAACACAGTATTTAGCTCCAAAGAGAAAAGAGGCTATGTGATATTGGGCGATAAAGCCTATCTATACAATATCGCCGAGCAGAGATTGCCAAGCGAAAAGAGACTCAAGGAAAACGACTTAGACCTTGAAAATACGGTAAGAAGAATCAGAGAGACCGAAATGCGGCAGAAACTTATCAATACGCTCAAACCAAGGTATAAAATTGAGCAATATTATAAAGGATAATGCTTATGACAATTTTAGGCATTGACATAGGTTCGACCAAGATTTGTGCCATCATCGCCCAAAAAAGCGATATAGGTGATACAAAGATACTTGGTGTGGGCGTTGCGAAATCTCAAGGCTTAAAAAAAGGGGTCATCACAAATATCGACCTCGCGTCCAAGTCCATCAAAAGCGCCATCAGCGAAGCCAAAAGAGCTGCAGGTATGCAGTTTGAAAGAGTTATCGTCTCAGTTTCGGGCTCCTATGTTAAAAGTATGGACAGCAGCGGCATAGTCAATATCCCAAACCGTGATATAGGCATCAAAGAGATAACCCGCGCTATGCAGATGGCTGATTATAACGCTAACGCCACGATACCCCAAGAGCACGAGAAGCTGCATGTGCTTCCCTATAACTTCATAGTGGACGACCAATCCTCCATAGAAGACCCTCTGGGTATGAACGGCGGCAGACTTGAGGTGCAAGTGCATATCGTCACGGCGCAAAGGTCGTCGTTGATCAACCTAAAAAAAGCTGTCAAACTTGCCGGTATCGAGATAGATAATTTAGTATTAAATAGCTACGCTTCCAGTATAGCAGTTCTAAGTAGAGATGAAAAAGAGCTTGGCGTCGCTGTAGTGGATTTGGGCGGGGCTACTTGTAATCTCGCCGTACATGTAGGAAACTCCGTACGATATAACGACTTTTTGGGTATCGGCTCGGCAAATATAACAAATGACCTCTCTATGGCGCTGCACACGCCGATCAACTCCGCCGATGAGACTAAAATCAAATACGGCTCTTTAAAAAACATCTCGGGCGAATTGATAAAATTGCCCCTTATCGGAGATGAGCACTCCACTCACGAAGTATCTTTAGAGATGGTATCAAATGTGATATACGCAAGAGTGGAAGAGACTTTGGCGATACTGTCTAATTCTTTAAATAAATGCGGCTACAAAGACAAAATCGGCGCCGGGGTTGTATTGACCGGCGGTATGACAAAGTTAGAGGGCATAAGAGAGCTTGCTGCGGCGATATTTAATATGCCTGTGCGCATAGCTAAGCCAAAAGAGATGGAGGGGTTGTTTGAGATATTAAGAGACCCCGGTTTTGCGACGGCGGTAGGTCTGGTGCTTTACGGCAGCGGATATTTTACCCCTTATGAGATTGATTCAAATAAAAAATTACGATATAGAAACGAAACGCTTGAAGAGGGCAAAAATATCAATACTTTATTGCCCGATGATGATGAAGATAGTCCGCTGTCAGGAGAAGATTTGCGGTTGGAAGGGGGCAAAAAGCTCTCAAGTTTAGCAGAGATAGATAAAAAACCAAATAGAGTTGCGGCGTTTTTTCAAAGTTTGTGGCGTCGCCTGACACAACTATTCTAAAGGGGAGATGATGAGTAATTTTAAAGTAGAAGAAGCAAAGCACATCTATGGCGCAAAGATAAAGGTCATAGGTGTCGGCGGCGGCGGCGGCAATATGATTAACCATATGGTAAAAGAGGGCATTAAAGGCGTCGATTTGATAGCTGCCAACACAGATTCGCAAGCGCTTGAAAACTCACTCGCTACCTCTAGGATACAAATCGGCGAAAAGAAAACGAGAGGCTTGGGCTCCGGCGGAAAACCCGAAGTGGGCAGAGAGTCCGCGGATGAGAGCTATGAAGAGTTAAAAAGCGCGTTAGAGCACGCCGATATCGTATTTATAGCTTCAGGCTTAGGCGGCGGTACGGGAACGGGAGCAGCTCCCATCGTGGCACAAGCGGCAAAAGAGATCGGCGCGCTAACAGTATCTGTCGTTACAAAACCGTTTGCGTTTGAGGGCAAAAAGAGAATGATGCTCGCCGAAAACGGTCTTGCCGAACTTAAAAAAGAGAGTGACTCCATAGTTGTCATACCAAACGACAAGTTACTTAGCATCATAGACGCAAATGCCGGTATTGAAGAGAGTTTTAAGATGGTAGATAGCGTATTGTGCCGCGCTGTCAGCGGTATCAGCGGCGTTATCCTATCAAAAGGGATCATAAATGTGGATTTTGCCGATGTTCAGACGATTATGAGCCACCGCGGCAAAGCGCTTCTTGGAGTAGGCGAGAGTTCGGGCGCTGACGCAGCAAACGAAGCGGTCAGAAACGCGATACAATCCCCACTGCTTGACGATATGTCTATGAACGGCGCTCTTGGCGCACTCGTACACTTTTACGCGCACCCAAAAGAGTGCTCTCTTAGAAAGATACAAGAGGCTATGAATATCATCTATGACGCGGCGAGCGTAGAAGCTGATATCATAGTAGGCATCACAACAGATGAAAATATCAAAGACGGTTATGTCAGAGTAACGATAGTAGCAACAGGCTTCGACAACAAACTCGCCGACATAGTCGAAATCAAACAAAAAGAGCGCGAAATGCCGCCGATCAGCAGAAAAGTCTCCGGCGGCGACAGTATCCAAGAAGAGTTTTTGGAAATACCAACAATATTAAGAAGACAGATGGATTAATTCCACCCCTCACGGCGCGGTCTCCCTCCTTCAAATCCGCACCGTAAGGGTTTGTATTTGTTTTAATAATCACATATCTTCGAAACAAGCACCCCATTTCACCGTTCCCACAAGTAAAATCTTGAAGTGTTTTTATGAAATAAAATGTTTTCTTGAAAACAGGAAGGCAAAGAATATAAAAACAACTCTCACACCAACTCTACCTTCGCTGTTTTGTTTTTATACTATTTCAAATACAACCAAACACGCCTGAAAAATAGACCCACTTGCGCCAATAAAATGGCTTTCATTACGATTTCACTCCAGTTGTGGATGCTTCTAAATTCCGTCGTTGCGGTAGCTTCGGCGCCTGCTTTTTGTGCTTCTACTATGTAAGGCGTGAAGTATAAGACGAATGCCAGCGAGCCAAGCAGCGCGACGGAAAACAAGAGTGCGCTTGCCAAATCGTATCTTTTCGTTCTGTACAGATATATCTCGTACGCCGCGATTAAGAGTGTGCTAAGCATCAATAATACATTGAACTTCAAAAATATCTGCGTCATCAAAACGCCGCTTTGGAAATGGTCCAACACCCCCTCGCCCAAAAATCTATCGGGGAAAAAGATGACGGGTGCTGCCAATACACCCACGGCGATTTCAGCGCCAATGCAGAGCCCTAACAGCAACAGATATGTTATAAACATACTTTTTTGCCAAGATGTTTTCATATTTATCCTTTCACTATAAATCCTCTATCAAGACCACTTAGATCTTGATAAAAGGAGTAATTTTTTATGCCAAGCTCTTTGAAAAACCGCTCTATAGAGCTTTTTTGGTCATACCCCATCTCACACGCAAGCGGCACGCCTCCAAGTTCACGCGACAAAAGAACGATATTTTTTAGTATCTCATCACCGCAAATTCCCCCAAAAAGCGCGTCGTGCGGCTCATTTAGCACGTGCTTTTCAAGCTCCTCTTTTGTAGATATGTAAGGGGGATTTGACACGATAATGTCCGGCTTTTCAAGCCCGTCAAGATAACTCGTAAGATAAAACTTCACTCTATCTTCGACGCCAAACTTTTCCGCATTGCGGCGTGATAAAGACACGGCTTTTTCGTTTATATCACTTCCTATTATCTTGATATCGGGCAGCAATAGAGCCAACATAACGCTTATCACGCCGCTACCGCAGCCTATCTCGGCTATCGTTTTCGCGCCAAACTCTTTTATGAGTTCCGCCGTCTTATCGACCAATATTTCAGTCTCCGGACGCGGCACCAAAACGCCCTCTTCTATCTCAAATATTTTAGAGTAAAAAGAGACCTTTTTCGTGATGTACTCAAGCGGCGTATGGGTGGCGCGGCGTCTTATCCACTCTAAAAAGCCATCAGGGTTTTCCACCTGCGCGTCATCGTGAGCGATCAGAAAACTGTCATCTTTTTGCATCCACTCTTTAAGCAAGATAAAAGTTTCACGCTTTGGATTTCTCACATTTGAAAGCAGCCCAGCTCCGATATTTAAAAGCTCTTTTACGCTCGCCATCACACATCCACGCCAAGCGCTTTCAATCTCTCGACCAAAGGCGGATGCGTGTGGTAAAAGGCGATATATAGAGGATGTGAGCGCGGAAAACTTTTGTTTTCATCGGTAAGTTTGATGAGCGCCCCCGCCAAAGCCTCTTTGCTTTCACATTCGCTTCCGTATTCGTCCGCTTTGTATTCGTTTTTACGGCTAAGCAATCCAAAAAGCGGCATCACGACAAAACTTACGACAGATGAGAGCAGTAAAAATATCGCTATGACACTGTGCGCGCCGTTTTGTATCTCTAAAGCCTCATATACGCTATCTGGCAGATTTCCGAATAGCGCGAAAAGGATAAATAGCAGCCCTGCCGTTGCGGCGATATTTTTCAATATATCTTTATGCTTAAAGTGTCCCAGCTCGTGTCCCAAGACAGCCAAAAGTTCGCTTTGGTTTAGTTTTTTGATGAGAGTGTCGAAAAGCACCACCCTTTTTGATTTGCCAAGTCCGCCAAAATAGGCGTTTAGTCTATTGTCTCTTTTGCTCGCGTCCATCGTAAATATCCCCGAACTCTTCAGCCCAGCTTTTTGCATCAAAACTTCGATGGAATCCCTAAGCGCACCCTCTTCAAGCGGGGTAAATTTATTGAAAATAGGGGCGATAAATGTGGGATAAAACATATTTATAAACAAAACGACCGCGAAAATAACGCCAAAAGACCAGAGCCACCACAGCGAAAAGCTTGATATTATCCACGAAACGAGCGCTATTATCAAGCCTCCTACGATGATAAAAATCACGGCGGATTTGATATTGTCGAGGATGTATGTCTTAGCGTCGATGGTTGAAAAACCAAACTTTCTATCTTTCACAAATGTGGAGTATATGTCAAACGGTAGCGACAAGATGAAGTTTATCGCGATAAAACTCATCACAAAAAGAACGCTTTGAAACACTCCGCCATCCGTTATAAAAAACGCTTCAAGCGCCTTAAGTCCGAACATTATCCAAAACAAAAAGAGCGCGTAGTCGTAGAGGTTTGAGAGTATATTAAATCTCTCGTTGGCTATTTTATACTCCGCCGCTTTTTGATAATTTTCGCTTGAAAGTATAACGGGCGGGAGATTTTTGGCTTTGGAGACAAAGCCTATCTCGCTCGCTGATATATAAATTTTGGCTAAAAAATATAAAAAGTAGAGAGTTATTATAAAAATTATCATCTATTATCCTAAAATTTTTGCCCTATTCTATCAAAAGAGCGGTAAATAATAACTTGTTTTTGGAAATATGCGGGCGGTTTGGGGCGTTTATAAAAAATCCCGAACGCCCTTTTATATCTCTAAGGCAGCGGTTAAAAACTATCGTTCTCCACTCTCTTGCAGCTATATTTTGATCTCTCTTTTCCAAGATGTGATAAATCCTGCAATATAAACGCGTCCTCTTCTAACAATACCACTTCCATTTCATCCACGACATCGTTTTTAAATATACTCTCAAGACTTGCCATCTCTTCAAGGACTGTATTGGAGTTGCTTTCGCTTGTGAGATTTTTTATCCTTACATTGTCTGTTTGGGTTTTGAAGCGTCCATCTTTGTATGACCACTTTTCCGAATACGCGATAGAGTAAGATAACTCCGGTTGCGACCGGTCGAGCTTTAGTTTTATCACACCATCCACTTCGCCGGTGCCGTTGGATGAGTATTTGTTGACGGACTCCATCTTGATGTAAGTATCGGGTGTGCCAAGATCTTCATTGAAGGCGCATTTCCAACTGTTTGCCGCCAATACTTCGGGGCTAAATGTTACTGTTTTGAGATTGCATGTGCGCTCTAATCCATTTGATGATTTGGTAACGAAACGGTTATTTGCAAATTTCGATATAAACACTGTGTCCGTCTCACCGCCGCTCGTAGTGGTCAATGTGCCTCCTTCTGCACGCCATGAGCCTGTGGCGGCATTGTCAAATGTTATCACATTACTGTAGACGGAGGGTGATTTGATGCTGATGGTAGGCTTGCTTTCGTAAGTGCCATCAAAGTAGTAGATATCGCGCGAAAAGAGTTTGATGTCGGTATTAAAAGCCTTTATGCGTGAAGAGCACTCCCATGCTCTATCTACAATACGACTAAAATTAACATCACTTTTTTCCACTACGGGCAGCGTCATCGGTATCACTTTCTCTTGTACGGCTTGTATTCGAGGTATTACCGGCGTCGCCTTTTCTTGCACTGTTGGGGGAGTTTTTTGTATTACCTTTTCTTGCGCTACCTGCGTCGGCAAAGCTGCCGGTATCTCTTTTATTTGTACTGTTTGCGTTTGCGGAGTTGTCGGTGTCGCTTTTTGTTGTACAACTTGCGTTTCTTGATTAAAATCGTCGATGATAATTATATCATCCTCGGCCGCCGCATTTAAAACACATAGAGCTACCATGACCGGCATGAGTAGTGTTCTCATCATCTCCACCTTATGAAAGAAATTAAATACATAGTATATATAAAAAATATATATATTTTCATAAAAAAGATAGTATTATGCACACATTTTTACAAAGGATTACATTTTGGCGCTTTTAGATTTGATAGAGGTCAGCAAGAGTTACGATACGGGCAAGATATTTGAGGAGATAAGCCTGTTTATAAACGAAAAAGAGAAGATTGCGATAATAGGCAAAAACGGCGGCGGCAAATCCACTCTTATGAAAATCATCAACGCCACCCTCGAGAGCGACGCCGGACGCAGGATCGTCCAAAATAATATCAAAGTAGAGATGTTAGAGCAAAATCCCGAATTTAACGAAACTATGAGCGTCAAAGAGGCGATAGAGGCGCAACTGGCGGAATTAAATCAAAAACGGTTGGAGTATGAGGAGCTTAGCCAAAAAATAGCGGCGGATTTTACAAACAAAGAACTTTTGGAAAAACAGTCCGAGATAGCCGCGTTTCTTGACGCGCACAACGCGTGGAATCTGGACGATAAGATAGAGAGGATACTGCAAGAATTTGACCTGAAAACTTACGAAAATATGGCTATCTCACTACTAAGCGGCGGTGAGAGGCGTCGGGTGGCGCTTGCGGGATTGCTGCTCAAAAAGCCCGATATTTTGCTGCTGGATGAGCCTACCAACCACCTTGATGTTTATATGGTCTCTTTTTTGGAGGAGATGATATTGAAAGAGAATTTCACGCTTGTATTTATCTCGCACGATAGATATTTCATAGATAAAATCGCAACCAGAACCATTGAGATAGATAATTTAAAACTTAGAAGTTTTGATGGCGGATATGCGGATTATCTGCGGGGCAAAGAGGCGTTACTGCACTCTATGCAAAAAGAGCACGAGAATCTACTGAAGTTTTTAAAGGGCGAAGAGGAGTGGCTAAGCCGAGGCGTGAGGGCGAGACTCAAAAGGGATGAGGGGCGAAAGGCGAGAGTCTTTAAACTAAGAGAAGAGGCGAAAAAAAATCCAAGCTACATAAGAAAAATCAAACTCGAAATCGAGCGCGAAAAGCACAATTTCAACCAAGAAAAGTCGGTAAACAGGCAAAAAATGCTCTTCGAACTTGAAAATGTCTCAAAAAATCTCGGCGAAAAACTCCTCATAAAAGAGCTTTCGATAAGGATTATGCAAAAAGATAGGATAGCCATCGTCGGCAAAAATGGTGCCGGCAAATCCACACTGCTAAAACTTTTACTAGGACAAATAAAAAGCGACAGCGGCAAAATCAAAAGGGGTGAATTTGAAGTGGGGTATTTTGACCAACAAAGAGTGATGCTGGATAACGATAAAAATATCCTCGAAACATTCTGTCCAAACGGCGGCGATAGAGTCGAAGTGGGTGGGCGAAATATGCACGTATTCGGGTATCTGAAAAACTTCCTCTTTCCAAAAGAGTATCTGGACAAAAAGATCGGTATCCTAAGCGGCGGCGAAAAAAACCGCGTCGCGTTGGCGCTTTTGTTCGCCAAAAAAACAGATTGCCTCATCTTGGATGAGCCCACTAACGACCTTGATATACCTACTATCAACATACTTGAAGAGTACATCAAAAATTACCACGGGGCGGTTTTGTTCGTCAGCCACGATAGGTATTTTGTCGATAAGATAGCCAAAAAACTGCTCATCTTTAAAGGTGGCGGGCAAATAGTGGAAAGTTACGGCTCTTATAGCGAATTCTTGGAGTACGAAAGGGAGATAAAAGAGATAGACGAGTTTGAAAAGAGCTTGGATATCGACCAAAATCAGACTCAAAAACAGAAGACAAAAGCGCAAAAGTTAAGTTATAAAGAGAAATTTGAGTATGAAAATCTACCTATAGAGATTGAAAAGTTGGAGCGCGAGATAAAAGAGTTAAAAGAGTGTCTGGCGGACCCTAAATGCTATCAAGAAAAGGGAATAACTGCTATGAGCGAACTGTTAAGCAAAAAAGAGAGCGAGCTTGAACCGCTTGTCGAGAGATACCTTGAGATAGAGGAGAAGCTTAGCTTGATTTAAAATACCGCTTTACATAGGGGATAAACCCCCGTGTAAAACAGAATATTGTTATTAAAGTGTGGGAAAAATTGGAGATAAGTTATTTGATCTCTTTGATTCTTGCAGCTTTACCGCGCAAATCTCTTAGATAAAATAGTTTTGAGCGTCTAACGCGTCCGCGTCTTACTACCGTTATACTTTCGATGCTGTCGCTGTAGATGGGGAAGATTCTCTCAACGCCAACGCTGTTTGCACCGATTTTTCTTATGATGAAAGTCTCACCTGTGCCGCTGCCTCGTCTGGCTATACAGACACCCTCGAAGTTTTGGATTCTCTGTTTGTCACCCTCTTTAATTTTAACGGCAACACGCAATGTATCACCACTGCGAAACTCAGGAATGCTCTTCTCAGCAATCTGCGCGTTTTCGTAAGCTTCAATATATTTATTTCTCATAATTTTTCCTCTTATAAGTTTTTACTTTTCTTCAGATCGGGTCTATGAAAGCAAGTTTTTGCATACGCCATTCTGTTTTTTAAGCCCGAGATTATAGCGTGGTTTCCCTTTAAAAAGTCTGAGGGGACGGCGCTTTGTTTATAAATATTTGGTTTTGTGAAAGATGGGGCTTCCAATGAACTATTTTCAAAACTCTCTTCGGTCAAAGACTCTTCATTGCCAAGCACATTTTCCACCATACGGCTTATCGCGTCGCACATACAAAGCGCGGACAACTCCCCGCCCGTCAAGACAAAATCGCCCGTAGAAAAAACTTCATCGGCATATGTCTCTATCACCCTCTCATCGATCCCCTCGTATCTCCCGCAGACAAAAATGATATGCTTTTTTTTGGACAGTCTCTTAGCGTCGTTTTGCGTGAAACTTTTCGCAACGGGCAGCGGAAAGACAAAATAGGCGTCGGGATTTTTGCGCTTGACATCATCCAAAGCGTCAAACAGAGGCTGCGGACACATCAAAAGCCCCGCCCCGCCGCCGGCTTTATAATCATCAACTTTTTTGTGTTTATCAAGGCTAAAATCGCGCGGATTGACACACTCGATATTTATAAATCCCGCCTCTTTCGCGCGTCCGAGGATAGAGTCATCAAAGTATGGATAGACAAGCCCGCCAAAGAGCGTAACGAATGTAAAATTCAATTTTCTTGTTCCAATAGGCTAAAAGCGTTTCGCGTGAGGATTTGGGATTTTTGTATATCCGCATTGATGATATACTGCTCGACATACGGTATCAAAAAGCTCTTTTGCAACCCTTTTTTTACAAGCTCATCGTCGCTTTTGACACTTAAATAATCCTGCCCCGCTATGCGCTCTATCTCGCCAACCGTGCCCAACTTCACACCCTCTTCCACCACTTCGCAGCCCATGATGTCAAACCAAAAAAACTCTCCCTCTTTAAGTTTGCATAGCGCTCTGGTGGCCTCTTTTGTGGTTTTTAGGATTTTATTGGTGAGTTTGGATGCGCTATCTTTGTCGTTTATCCCCTCAAAACGCACGATAGAGCGCTCTTTGTCGTATTGCGCGATGACGAGCGTTTGGTTGGCGTCAAGATAAAAGAGGGCTTTGGGTCTGAATTGCTCGGGAAAATCGCTCAGGTCGTGCAGTTTAAGAAAGCCTTTGAGCCCCACTGCGCGACCGAGTTTGCAAACTTCTATAAACGCATCAGCTTTCATCGTCTGGTTTGATGTTGATACGATAAGATTTTCCGCTCTTTGCCTTGCAAGCCGCGATAAGAGTTTTGATAGCGTTTACGACTTTGCCGTCTTTACCGATGATCTTACCTGTATCCGCTTTATCGACATATATGGTGATTTCGCTGAAAGTTTCATCCACTTCGTTCGTCTCGACACGCACGGCGTCGGGATTTTCGACTATGAGCTTTGCAAACTCTTTTAAAAATTTTTCAATCATTTTAATTCTCGGTAAGCTTGGCTACCCTATCACTTAGCTTAGCGCCGACGCTTTTCCAATATGTCAAACGCTCTGCGTCAAATTTCACCGTAACGGGCGTTGTCAAAGGGTTGTAATATCCCAAAATCTCTATCCAGTTTCCGTCGCGGCGTTTTCTGCTGTCTGTTACTACGATTCTGTAAAAAGGTCGTTTTGTTCTTCCTGTGCGTGTTAGTCGTACTACGGTTGCCATAGTATTTCTTCTCCTTATAAATATTGCGTTTAAATTTAAGTCCTATACGGCTTAGATATAAGTGCGCGTGCACCCATCTCTAAACTGTACAAACTAACCTATCTCGGAAATTTCGGCTGGCGCAGCATATTTTGCAAACTTGCCACTCCATCTTTACTCGAAAATTTCTTAGCCAACTTTGAGGCATTCTCAAACTGCTTAAAAAAGCGGTTTACTTCCACTTGTGAAAGTCCCGCACCAGAAGCTATTCTTCTTTTTCTGGCATTGTTCAAAAGCGAAGGATAGAGCCTCTCTTTTTGAGTCATAGAGCTTATCATAGCTTTTATACGCTTCATCTCCACTGAGTTTTCAAGGTCAAAATCCTTCAACTGCCCCGCCACTTGCGAGAGTCCTGGTATCATACCGATGAGGGATTTCATATTTCCAAGCTTTTTCATACTCTCCATTTGCGCCAAAAAGTCGTTGAAGTTGAACTCCCCTTTTTGGATTTTTTTGGTGATCGCTTTTGCCTCTTTTTCGTCTATAACTGCGCTCGTCTTTTCAGCCAAAGTAGCCAAATCGCCCTCACCCATCAGACGGTTTACCACGCGGTCCGGTATAAAACTCTCCAGATCAGCGCTCTTCTCGCCCGTACCGATAAACCGCAAAGGAACGCCCACCTGCGACGCTACGCCAAGCGCGATACCGCCTTTGCCGTCGCCGTCGTATTTGCTCAAGATAACGCCTGTGATGCCTATCTTGTCGTGAAAGCCCTGTGCGCTTTTTACGGCATCTTGTCCGCCCATAGAGTCAGCCACATAAAACCGCTCGTGAGGGTTAATGGCGTTATTGACGCGCAAAAGTTCATCCATCAACTCTTCATCTATCGCTAAACGTCCCGCACTATCCACCAAAAGTACATCATACATTTGCGTCTGCGCCCTTTTTAAAGCCTCTTTGGCGATTTTAACAGGGTCTTTTTCGCTGTCGTCAAAGTATAGATCTATCTCGTTTTGCGCGCAAAGTTGTTTCAACTGCTCAACAGCCGCCAACCTTTGCAAATCGCAAGCCGCGACCAAAACTTTTCTTTTTCTAAGCTTCAAATATACGGCAAGCTTGATCGTAGTCGTAGTCTTTCCACTGCCTTGCAAGCCCATCATAAGAGCAACCGTCGGAGGTTTTGAGGCAAATACGAAACCTTGATTGCCGTTTACCGTCAAAACTCTTGTCAAATTCTCCTTGATAGCCCTCAAAAACTGCACCTGCCCGACGCCGAACCTTTTCGTGTCAATCTCCACTGCGCCTAAAAGCTCTTTTACGACTTTGTGGTGAACATCGGCTTTTAAGAGAGATTTTTTAAGTGTTTCAAGTGCGTTTTTAAGAGCTTTTTCATCATCGCTAAAACGAAGTTTATTTACAGCCGATTTGAAAGAGTCCGTTAAAACATCAAACACTTTTTATCTCCAAAAAATATATTTTTCTACCAAAAAAACGCAATGATACAAAAATGATGCTTTAAACTCAATTAAGCCTTAAAAAAAGCTTGTTTTAAGCGGTGGAAATGGTGCAAAAATGATGATCATCATACCCACTTCCCTTTTGACACTCTTAATACAACTCACACATAACACCAACTATCTTTTGGCTACATCCGCTTTTCTTTTGCCATACTCACTAAAGCGTGTATCCAAAAATCTACTTCTCTCATTGTTTTCACTACCCCATCTCTTCTTTATTTCTATGCAAATATGAAGCCAAAATATAAAATTGGAAATTGTGATAAATATATGTGAAATGCTTTGAAAGCAAAGAGGCACTATATTGCAAGCGACAGCCAAATGCATTTTGCTACATATAAATGATTTAGCCTCACGCCAAACCATTTATATCTGCGAAACCTTAAGAATTTTTACCAAAGTTGGCAAATTCTGACGGTGGGGGTGATTCGAAGCTGTATCCTAAGAGTTCGATTTTCCACGCGTGTAGCATTATCCTTGGTGCGGTTTTGCCGCCGTATTTTTCATCTCCTAATACGGAAAAACCGATACTTTTTAAATGCGCTCTTATTTGGTGTGTTTTGCCTGTCTCTATGCTCACTTCGACCAGAGAGTTTTTGCCCTCCACGAGTTTTGGCTCTACCAAAGTTATGGCGGCTTGCCCATCTTTGGCTACCTTAGCGTAGGCGCCGCTTTTGGTTTTGGTGATTTTTAGGGGCGTATCTATGCGCTGCGGTTCGATTAATTTACCGCCGACTATGGCGAGATAGGCTTTTTTCACTTTACCGGCTCTGAAAGCGGCTATTACTTTTTTTGTGAACTCTTCGTCTTTGCTTAAAAGCAAAACTCCGCTCGTCTCTTTGTCGAGGCGGTGCAAAAGCGTGAGCTCAAAACTCTCGCTTATCTCCTCAGCGGTTAAAAACGGAGGTTTATCCACCGCCACTATCTTGTCATCCTCAAATATAACGGTCGGTTTTTTTAGTTTGTTTACCTTAAAAGTCGTGCCCGCTTTCATATCCGCTCTGGCGACCAATACCTTTTTTCCTGCGGCATACACGACGCCTCTATCTATCAAATCTTTCGCCGCGCGGTTGCTTATACCCTCTTGCAGGGCTAAAAGCTTGTACGCTTTGTCGGTTTGTACCATAAATATCTCCTGTTTTTTATACATTTT
>JAISQB010000049.1 GCA_031274495.1 Campylobacteraceae bacterium
CCTCCTGTCAAGTTTTCATCCAAAAGTACCTTCACAAACGCGCTTCCGACTATAACCCCGTCCGCGTGTTTGGCTTTGGCTTTGGCACTCTTTTCGTTTACGCCAAAGCCCACAAAAAGCGGCGTATCGGAGTAATTTTTAACGGTTTTGGCTATCTGGCTTAGATCCTCATCCTTGCCGCTTCCAGTGATGCCCGCGTATGCCACGAGATAGATGAACCCCGACGCATCTTTTACTATCTCCTCCACCCTCTGCGCGCTATGCGTGGGCGCTATGAAGTTTACCAGATGCAACCCCATACCGGACAACATCTGTCTGTAAGGCTTCGCCTCTTCGTAAGGCAGGTCAGGTATGATAAACCCGCTAACTCCCAGCGACAAAGCCTTCGCGCTAAAATAATCCATACCTTTATGATAAAACGGATTAAAGTAGCCCATCCAGTAAGTCTGCATACTTTTGGCGGTCTCTTTTGATACCTTAAAAAGATCATCCATCCTAAAGCCGTTTTTCAGAGCTTTCAGGTTTGCCTCTTCTATGACCGGTCCGTCCGCTACGGGGTCGGAAAATGGCACGCCAAGCTCCAATATATCGACGCCGCCCTCTTTCAAGGCGCCAACAAGGTCAATAGTAAAATTTACATCGGGAAATCCCGCCGTTATATACGCTACCAATTTTTTCAAAAAACTCTCCGCAAACGATAAATTATCTTATATCAATGTAAAAAGGGTATAATTGTACCATTTATTTGAAAAAAATTGTTCATACGAGGAGAGAAAATGCAGACAATTTCATCTATCAAGAAGTGTAAAAACCAAGAAAAACTTGTTATGATAACAGCTTACGACGCGCTTTTTGCCGCACTTTTTAACAATAAAGTCGATATGATATTGGTAGGCGATAGTCTTAATGTAAGCCACAACCGCGCCATCGATACCCTCTCCGCCTCTATGGATATGATGATTTACCACACAAAAGCCGTCTGCAAAGGCGCGCCTGAGACTTTTGTCGTTACGGATATACCCTTTGGCGCCTATTTCGACGAAAAAAGTGCGCTTAAAAAGTGCGCGAGAGTTTATCAAGAGACCAACTCCAATGCCGTCAAGATAGAGGGCGGGCGTGAACGAGCTCACATCGTAAAAGCTCTCACGCAAAACTCTATAGCGGTCGTGGGACACATAGGACTTATGCCCCAATTTGCCAGAAGCGAGGGGGGATTTAAGATAAAAGGCAAAAACGAAGATGGTATACAAAAACTCATAGACGATGCGCGCGCCATCGAAGACGCGGGGGCTTTTTGTATAGTGTTGGAAGGGGTGAAAGAGGATGCGGGAAAGGCTATCAGCGAGGCTGTAGATGTGCCCATCATAGGCATAGGCGCGGGTAGATACACGGACGGGCAAGTGCTCGTTTGGAGCGATATGCTGGGCTTTTTTGAGGATTTTCAGCCAAAATTTGTCAAGCGCTATCTAAACGGCGCAGATTTGGTGCGGGACGCGGTCAAGCAGTATGCCAAAGAGGTCAAAGAGGGCTTGTTTCCAAGCAGTGAATTTATATATTAAGAAAGAGTTATGGAAAGAATAGTTGAAATAGAAAAGATGAAAATCGAGAGCGAATACGAAAACTCTCTGCGCCCCAAAACTTGGAACGACTACATCGGACAAGATAAAGTCAAAAAAAACTTGCAAGTCTTCATAGAAGCCTCCAAAAGAAGGAACGAAAGTTTAGACCACGTGCTTTTTTTCGGACCTCCCGGACTTGGCAAAACCACGCTGGCGTATCTCATCGCAAGCGAGATGGGGGCAAATATCAAAATGACAGCCGCCCCGATGATAGAAAAGAGCGGCGATTTGGCGGCGATATTGACAAATCTCACGGAGGGCGATGTGCTTTTTATCGATGAGATTCATAGGCTTTCGCCTGCCATCGAAGAGGTGTTGTATCCGGCGATGGAGGATTTTAGGCTTGATATCATCATAGGAAGCGGACCTGCCGCACAGACGATAAAGATAGATTTGCCGCGCTTCACGCTTATAGGCGCGACCACGAGGGCGGGTATGATAAGCGCGCCTTTGCGGGATAGATTTGGTATGCACTTTCGCCTTCAATTTTACTCAAACGACGAGTTGGCGCGCATCATCAAAAAAGCCTCTTTGAAACTTAATATCGCCTGCAAAGACGACGCGGCGGATGAGATGTCAAAAAGATGTCGAGGGACACCAAGAATCGCCCTTAGACTCTTAAAGCGCGTGCGGGATTTCGCGCAAATCCACAATGAGCATTCCATCTCACAAGAGCGCGCCAAATACGGACTTGACGAGCTTGGCGTGGATGAGCAGGGCTTTGATGAGATGGATTTGAAATTTTTAAATATCCTCTTAAACGCCAAAGGTCGCCCGATAGGCTTAAACACGATAGCGGCGGCTTTGAGCGAAGATGAGGGGACGATAGAGGATGTCGTGGAGCCCTACCTCATCGCTACGGGCTACATCGAAAGAACGGCGCGCGGACGCGTGGCGACACCCAAATGCTACGAACTATTTAAACTCTCACCTCTAAATTTGGGGCTTTTCGCGCAAAAAGACAGTTAGGCATTTTACACAAAAAGGAGATGGTAGATGAACGGTAACAGGCTTTTTCTATTTGGCGTTTTAGTTTTAACGCTTTATGCGATGTTTCGGCTCTATTTGCCGTTTTTGATGGACATAACGATAGCGTCGCTACTGGCCGTAGCGATGTCCAACATCAACCTCCTCATCCAAAAAGTCGTCAAATATCCGCTCATCTCGTCCATCATCACGACGCTTTTGCTGCTCGTACTCTTTTTCGCGCCCATAGGCTACACACTCACCACCCTTACAAATTCGCTCATACATATAAACGCAGATTTTGTCGAAAGAGTCGTGGCATTTCTATCAAATCTAAAACTCCCGCTGCCGGAGTCATTAAACTTTTTAGAACCCGATATAGAAGGGTACTTTGCAAATTTAGACAAAGCTGCGATCGCAGCCAAACTGGTATCTTACGCGACGCTTGCGGGCAAGATGAGCGCGGGCTTTGTGAAAGATATGGTTTTGGTAGTTATATTTTTCTTTTTCGCAACATATTACGGCAAAAGCTTGAGTGTCTATTTTCAAAGCATAATGCCCATAGACCAGAAGGAGACGAGCATTATATTTTTGGAAGTGTCCAATGTGATGAGCGTGGTGCTCTACTCTATCGTTTTGACCGCTATCTTGGAAGGGGTGCTCTTCTCGTTTGTGGGTATGGCTTACGGGTACAACGGGTTGATGCTTGGCATATTGTACGGCTTTGCCTCGTTGATACCAATCATAGGCGGCACGCTCGTGTGGCTTCCCTTGTCGCTCTTGGAACTCTCCAACGGCAACACAACCGCGGCAGTAGTGATAGCCATATACTCATTTTTGGGCATCGGCGCAGTAGATAACTTCATAAAACCGCTCATCATCAAATATGTCAACAAACTGCTCTTAAAAACACCCGTCTACTTTAACACGCTTTTGATATTCTTCTCCATTATCGCAGGGCTCGCGTCATTTGGATTTTGGGGTATGATATTAGGTCCCGCGCTTACGACATTTTTCATATCGCTTTTGAAGCTATACCGCCTTTTGAAAGAGAAAGGCTATGAGTGAAGAATTTTTGGCGTTCATCAAAAAACACCACGTCTTAAACCTCTGCACCTGCGTGGATAATACCAGCTGGAGCAGCTCCTGCTTTTACGCATTTGACGGCAGCGTCTTTATCTTCGCCTCAGACAACAAAACGCGCCATATGCAAAATATCGCCAAAAACCCCTCTATCAGCGGCACTATAGCACTCGAGACAAAAGAGGTGGGACTCATACAAGGGATACAATTTGAAGGAGTAGTAAAAAAAGCCTCCGCGGTAGCCAAAAAATGCTATTTCAAAACCTACCCATTCTCCCGCGCACTATTTCCGACACTCTGGGAAATAGAGATAACTTACGCCAAACTAACCGACAACCGCCTCGGCTTTGGCAAAAAGCTGGAGTTCAGGAGATAGGCTCATTCGCCTCTTTTTGGGCTTTTTTCTCTTCAAAAGCCGTATGCGCGCAGTATGCCGCATATATAAATAATACAAACAGCACAACCAAGCGTATATATAGAACTACTCTGTCAAAACGACTTAAAATGCTATTTTTCACCCCATTTAGCGCGGACGAGGCACTAATGCGCCCGTTATCCAAAAAGTCTTTAAAAAACTCCGCGTCTTTTTCGCGTAAAAAATCAAAAGAGGATTTTAACAGATATCCGTATGCTGCGTCTGCTACCACGCTAAAGATCCCGTAGTCACCCGGGATTTTACTCGGCACGATACGCTCTAACTCTTTTAAAGCTTTTTGGGCGCTTGATATATCGTAGCCCTCTTTTAAAAGCTTGGCGTTTGGGCTATTTTTTATGATAAAACGCTCGAGCAAGACAACATTTTCTTCTATAAATTGATCTGTTTTATACTCCGCAAAATCACACAAAAAGATAGCTGCAGAAGCTACAACAAACAAAAACACCGTTACGATACGCGCCGCCGTTCTAAGCTGTTTTGGAAAATTTTTTACAAAAAGCTTATTGACCGCCACGGCAACGACGATACCGATGGCAATATAGACAAAAAACGGCGTCATTGGTAACTCTCGTTGATATAAATTACTGTTTTAGAGGGGCTTATACTCTCTTTTAGGTTATCCAAAAGCGATTTTTTATATATCAAAAGCTCCTTGTATCGGCTCTTTTTTCCAAGCCGCTTTAGCACAAATCTTACCAAAAGCCTTGAGCAGGGCGCTTGCATATATACTTTAAACGATTCGGGACGAAATTCTACGCTATTTTTTCTCATCAAAATTTTGATAATCCTCCTCTTTTCGCCCCACGCCGAAAAGAGTCTGCACGAGAGCATAAAGCACTTAAGGGATATGATAAGCTGGATGATTAGCAAAAACGGGGTTATCTTGTAGAGCGGCACCAAAAGAGTGCACGCGCCCAGCAAAATAAGCAGTATTGCATAACTATTCAGATAGATAAACCTCAGTGCTTTCATATGGCGGTAAAGTTCTATTTATATGAGATAGCTTTATAAAAAACATCAACTACTTTTTGCGCTTCAGCTTCGTCGCCGTTGGGCAGCAAAAACGAGGTTGATTGGGTGTAGCCCTCATAATATATATGGTACGCGGCGCAACAAATGCCGCAGGTAGCGCGTTTGTAATAGCCTATCTCTTTGATGCCGCTTGGGAGTAGATATTTGATGATCTTTCCGGTATTAAAAACATAGCAGCTGTATTTCTGATACGACTCTACGACGCGTTTGTCCGTAATGACGACAAAGCCTTTTTGTCTAAAACCAAAAATCTTCGCGATAAATCTTTTAAGTCCGCCAAATAGGCGTGACAACGGGTCTGAGGCTGACGCCCACAACTCTGCTTCAATCTCCAAAACAAGGGTTTCATCTTGACTTAAGATAACGCCCGACTTTGTTCCTGCCATAAAGTACCCCTATAAAAAATTTGTTCTTAGAATAATAATTTACTCTAAATCGCTTATGTTACAACTATTTTTCTTATGTTGTTATAAATTTATAGCACCGTTTGACGAAAAGTATCGGCGACTTTCAAACTACTCTCTACAAACTTATGTTTATCTTATTTACTAAGTTCCAACTCGCTATTTTTTGCCGTTACTATGCCACTTTTAAGTACATTTTTGGCTATCTTTTTGGCCTGTTTTAAGGAGTGCATTTTGTAGGTGCCACATTGGTAGATGTTGAGTTCGGGGATCTCTTTTTTACCTTTAACTTTTAATATATTTTTCATAGACTCTATCCACGCTTTTGCCACATCCTGCTCTTTGGGGCTTCCTATCAAACTCATATAAAATCCCGTCCTGCAGCCCATAGGTGAAATGTCTATGATCTCCGCATTTTCACCGTTCAAATGCTCCCTCATAAATCCCGCGTACAGGTGCTCCAGCGTGTGCGTTCCTTTTGAACTCATTATCTCCTCGTTTGGCTTGCAAAAGCGCAAATCAAATACTGTTATGATGTCACCTTTTGGAGTTTCCATCGTCTTTGCAACTCGCACGGAGGGGGCAGGCATCTTTGTGTGGTCAATCTTAAAACTATCTAAAAGCGGCATAATCTCTCCTTTTTGTAAAAAAATTTCATATATTATAACCAAAAAAGAGCTATTTAACTTATTTTTGTTATACTAAAACAGTTTAAAAACTTCCTACATAAGGGGCAGAAAATGAAGCATATAATCGCAGCTCTTGCAATGCACGAAAGCGATATACACGTGATAGATAAGGCTGAAGGGCTGGCAAAAAAGACAGGCGCAAAACTCACCTATCTACACGCCATAGACACGCCGTTTTTTGACTTTTTCAACTCTAAAAATGTTGACAAAGAGAAGGTGGAGGAGGAGCTTGTAAACTCCATCAAAAAACACTCCAAAACCACAAAAGCAGATGTCATAGTAGCCCTCTCGAAAAGTTGGGAGCTTATCTTAAAAACCGTCAAAGAACAAGGCGCCGACCTCGTAATACTGGGCAATATGAGCAAATCGCACGCAGTCGTCTACATCGGCTCGACCGCGAAAAGAGTGCTTGAAAATATAGGCATCCCCGTACTTATCGCGCGCGACCAGCCTATCGACGGAAAGATACTTATCCCCACAGACCTTGGGCAATATACAATGAGTGCCTCCAAAGTCAAAGAGTTTCTCAAATCCGACTCCGAAATCACCTACCTTTACGCGAACGCGGCGTCATTTGGCGTTGCCGTTCCTTACGCTACTTTAGCGGTGCAATCTTTAGAGTTTGTGCAAGAGGAGATCGAAAAACAGGTAGAAGAGTTCAAAAAAGAGAGAACTGACGCGAAAACGGTCATCATAGAGGCTGAAATTGTATCCGAAGCAGTGAGGGATTACGCGCAGCAAAACGGCTACACGACAGTTGTTTTGGCCTCCAGAAATCTGTCTGGGTTAAACCCCATCATATTCGGCAGCACGGCATCCAAAATCGCGCAGATAGCAAACGCGAACCTGCTTTTGACATTTGTAGAGTAAAAAGATGGAAAAGTATCAGTTTGCATAATTTTAACGCTTTTTTGGGCGTTTCTTTATCAAACTTCCCAAAATTAAGCGCTCTAAAAGTGCGATTTTGGCGGCTATTTTTACAGCTTTGCAAATGTTTTGTTAAAATGGTATCATTACAAATGTTTTTTCGTAAGGCTGGGGAGTGGGTACGATAAAAGAATTTTTCAAGAATATTGAAAATTATAAAATATATAATCTTATATTGGTTGCGACCGTAGCGTTTATCATAATGCTTGTAATCAATTTTTTCGGTATTAGAAACGAGTTCAAAGCGCTCGCGGAACAAAACCGCATTCTTACGGTCAATGATATCCGCTATACGATAGAGTCGTGGATATTAGAACGCATAAACAGCCTTGAAATCACCGTCAAATACTTCGACGAGTACTACGATGACGAAGCGAAAATACAGGATTTTTTGCATATATATTTAAAAGGAAATAAAAATTTTGACGCCGTGCAGCTTTTGATACCCGATATGTATTTTTATGTCAATGACCAAAAAATGGACGACTACGCGGAAGGCTATACATACGCTTACGGCGATAAGCGTTACTACGAAAACGGCGACAGCAAGTGGTATCTTGATACGAAGTGGTTCAGCAACACAAAAGCGCAGCTTGAGCCTACGATAGAAAATATGGAAGAGCACGGGTTATTTCGCGAGTCTACATTCAACATTTGTATGCCAGTTTTGCACGAACAAGAGTTCAAGGGGGTCTTTTGCGGCGTTATCAAGGCGGCGCTATTGTTCGACAAGATACAAGCCCTTAATGTGCCCGAACATATATACTATTTTATAGGCGAAGAGGGTAATGTCTTAGCGCAGGGCGGGGGCACGCGAACTACGCTTGATTACAAGTTGGCAAAGATCCGCGAGCAAAGACTGCAGGGTGGCGGTTATCTGACACCCAGCGATATGCACATCGAAGATGATATCGTTGCTATCGATAAAATCGCCAATTTCAACTGGTACATAGCTGTCGGTATGGACGGCAAAGAGATAGACGGCAAAATTTTACAACTCTTTTTCAAACGCGCTTTGGTAGTGTTTTTTTGCTTTGCGGCATTTATCCTTGTGATAAACGGCTCATACGCATTTTTGCACACAAGGGCGGAAGCAAAAAGAAGAGAGTATGAGAAGCTTTTGGCGTACAATTCGCGCATGAGCGAAGTAGGCGAATTGGTATCGGCGATCAACCACCAACTGCGGCAACCTCTAAATGCCCTGTCGCTTATCATCAGCAACACATTGCAGCTTTTAGACAAGGCAGAAGCGGACAAAGATAGCATAAAAGACAACCTCCAACTATCGCAGCGCTCTATCTCGATAATGGATAAGACGATAAATATCTACCGTAATTTTTACAAAAGTTCGGGCAATATAAGCAAATTTTCACTGGTCGAGTGCGTGGAGAGCTTGCTTTATGTGATGCATATGAATCTTTTGCAAGAAAACATTATGACAAATATAGACAGAAGGAAGGTTTCAAGGCTTCACATATACTCTTCGGAAAATTTCATACAGCAGATTTTACTGGTACTCATCCAAAACGCCAAAGATTCTATAGCCGCTATGCCTGTCAATAAAAAAGAGCTTAATAATAGAAGGATAGAGATAAGATTTGGTACCGACAAGGAAAATGTAACGATTTTCGTTGCGGATTTTGGTGGTGGTGTCTCGCGTAAAGTTTCAAGCAGGCTCTTTTCACCGCTAAGCCGCTCGCGCAAAGCAAACGGATTTGGAATGGGGCTCTTTTTTGCCAGAAAATTGGCGAGAGAGAAGTTGATGGGCGATGTGGAGTTGGTGCAACACGCCAACCCTACGATATTTGCCTTAAGAATCAAAAAAGACATTAGGGAGAAGAAAAAATGATACACAAATCAACATTGGAGATGCTCAATACTTTCTCAATTTTAGTAGTGGAAGATGACGATATAGCGCGGGCTATGATAAAACAAGGGTTAAAAGAGCATTTTGCGGCGTATTATGACGCCAAAGATGGGCTTGAGGGGCTTGATTTATTTAAAAAATATCGCGTAGATATCGTCGTGGCAGATATCCATATGCCCAAATTAAACGGATTTGAGATGATAAAGGAGGTGTTCACCCTAAAACCCACACAGCCGTTTATTATGATCACCGCCTATGATACCGACCAAAATATCGTGAGCAGCATCCAAAGCGGGGTGTTGAGCTTTTTGAGAAAGCCTTTAAATATTCAGGATTTGCAGACGGCTATTTTACTGGCGCTCTCCAAAAAGATAAAGCAAAAACATATTCGTTTGAGTCCTACCGTGACCGTTGATATGAACAAAGAGATCATCTACAAAAACGACGAGCCGCTCTTTTTGACGCAGGTAAACAACAAAATCTTTTGGCTGCTTTGCTATAACTTCAACCGTCTTGTGAGTTACGATATGATAGAGGATTATGTATATTACGGCGATAGTATCAATAAAAGTACGATACACACAGCGATGTTGCGCATCAAAAAACAGTTGAATGATGTAAATATAGAAAATGTCTCGAATGCGGGCTATATCATAAAAATATAGACTCTCCAGCACCAAAATCCGCATTCGAGCATCTATAAAGCATAGATCAAACGCTATCTACTTTTTGACAAAATCACTCACACACATAGTGCCATATTGCGGATGTCGTCCCACGCTCACCCCGACCAAATTATAATCCGTATTCAATATAGTCTCCCTATGTCCGCGTGTTGGCACGCCATCATCTATCAAAAGCCCCGCAACTATTGCTTTGGCACTATTTGGACCATAAGCTATATTTTCCGCGGCGATTGAAAAGCCGCTCAAATATTTTGACATCCTATCAATAGGACTACTCTTATCGCTCCCCTCGTGCCCCAAACGTCCGCTCTTTTCTTGGTCGCTCGTGTGTTCTTTCGCGGCTTTAAAAAGGGCTCTGCTGGGATACAAAAGCGGTACCGCAGAGGCGCGCATCATCGCGTCGTAACACTCTTGCACGGCTTTTATCCCCTCTTTTGTTTGTGTCGGCAACTCGCCATCCTCTTCATACGCAAGAGATTTGAAGCGTTCAAGGCGCGGTTTTATGTAGAGCTGGGCATATTTTTTCGGGTCGCTTCGCGCTTTATTCATCTCGAAAATGACATCTTTTTCTATCGCGCTCATATAATTTGCATCCCACGCCGTATCAAGCGCTCTATCCCAACCATCCACGGACGCGGCGCGCTCTTTTAAAATCGGCGCGTGGTAACTCACCGCTACATCCGTCCACTCAAGAGTTGACGCGTCATATCGGCGCTCAAAGTTAAACTTTACGGTATGGTACTCACTTTTACTCTCTATGCTCTGCTCCTTGTCCCACCTCCAAAGAAGCGTTCCGATGTTATTCACCGCCCCTTTTTTCAGTTCAAAAAACAGAGATAGTCTAAAAGTATAAAAAAGCTCGAAGCGCACACTGTTCTTCTCATAATGAAGCTCCGTTATCTCATAAACGCCATCGGGGATATTTTGTAGAAAAAAGATACCGTTTTTGTCGCTCACGCTCTCATAAATTACGCCCCCACTTCTTATCTTTAGCCGTATGCCCTCGCTATCTTCGTAAGTTTCGTTTTCATATTGCGCGTTAAATGAGATTTTGCCCACCAGTAGCGTGTCGGATTGGAGGGCTGTTTTTTGGGGAGATATGGGTTTACTTTCGCCTTTTTGCGAAAAGATGATACCACCAGCAATTAGCAAGATGAAAAAGATAAGCGTGTAGGCGAGATATTTCATAGCTGTTATCCCAAGCGTTTTTGGGTATTGTACTTAAATTTGGTTTAAAACGAAATCTTTGGCGGCTTTTGGTTTTGAAAGCCGCCAAAAAAATTTTTAGTGGAGCAAAGGCGCGATAGGTAATTACCGCGCTACAAAGTGTAAAGTGCCCGCTTTATGCGGGCTGTTGTGTGCAAATTTTATAACTTTTGTGCGTTTTTAGCCAGATAATCCGCGATGCCTTTTGTGTTGGCTTTGATGCCCTCGTCACCTTTATTCCAGCCTGCGGGGCAAACTTCGCCGTACTCATTTGTGAATAACATAGCGTCTATCACTCTTATCAATTCGTCGATATTTCTTCCAAGCGGAAGGTCGTTGATGACAGCGTGTCTTATCGTGCCGTCTTTGTCTATTAAAAACGAACCGCGAAGCGCTACGCTCTCATTCAAAAGCACATCAAAATCACGCGCTATTTGCTTTGTGATATCAGCCACAAGCGGATAACGGACATTGCCGATACCGCCCTCTTTAACATCCGTGCTTTTCCACGCGAAGTGGGTAAATTGAGAGTCCACAGAGACACCGATGACATTGATACCGCGCGCTTTAAATTCATCAAGTCTGTGGTCAAACGCTATAATTTCAGACGGGCAGACAAAAGTGAAGTCCATCGGATAGAAAAATACCACCGTTCCTTTTTCGCCGAAATTTTTGTAGAGATTGAAATCTCCGACTATTTGATTGTCGCCTAAAACTGCCGCCGCTGTAAAATCGGGCGCTTTTTTTGTTACTAACATAGCTTCTCCAAGTAATAAATTTTATTAGTTCGGAAATTATATCGTCAAAATTATAAGTAATTGTTTAATTTTTGAAAAAATGCGATATTTTTTATCTTATTCTATAATATTCGCCAATTTGGGCTTTGAAAAACAAAAAAGCAACATCAAAAGTTGCAATTTATAATGAACTTATCCCTTTTAATAGCCATTTAAATAAGAGTTCGGTATAGTTAAATCCACTTTTTTACAGGAGAATAAAATGGCAGTTAAAATTACCGATTTGTGTATATCTTGCGGTTCATGTATTGACGAATGCCCCGTTGAAGCTATTGTTGACGATAGCGACAATCCAACCGGAGAGGGGATATATTATGTCTATTCAAACAAGTGTGTTGAGTGTGTAGATCACCACGACCATCCCGCCTGTGCGGCAGCCTGTCCGACGGATGGCTGTATCGTGTGGAGTACGACGGACGACGGTCAACCGTTCCGCGCTGAAATCGGCGCCGACCAACGCAAAGGCGACACTTCCGCCGCTTCATAAAGTGGCAGCGCGCTTGAATTTTTAAAGTTTAAGCGCGCAATTTAACAAAAATGAAAAAAATTTCTGCTATAATCTCACCCTTTGTTTATTTTAAAAGAAAATACTATATGTCAAGGAGCGCCAATTTATGGAGCAGACACTATCTATCATCAAGCCCGACGCGGTTGAAAAAAATGTCATCGGAAAGATTATCGACAGATTTGAAAGTAATAATCTTAGAATAGCGGCCCTAAAAAAACTGCAACTATCACAAGAAGACGCGGGTAAATTTTACGCCGTGCATAAAGAGAGAGCATTTTTTGGTGATTTGGTCAAATTTATGACAAGCGGACCGGTGGTCGTTATAGTACTTGAAGGCGAAAACGCGGTAGCTAAAAACCGCGAGCTTATGGGTGCGACAAATCCGAAAGAGGCAAAGCCGGGCACTATCCGCGCTGATTTCGCGCAAAGCATCGACGCAAACGCAGTTCACGGAAGCGACAGTTTAGAGAATGCCGCGATAGAGATAGCATTCTTTTTCAGCAAAAGAGAGTTAGCTTAACATTGGAGATAGCTTTTAGGAAAATCGCCAAAGAGGCTTTAGACTTTGAGCTTACAAAAGAGAATATAAAGCTTTTCGGCAAGGTCTTTAGAAAGTCTTCTAATCTAGTTTTGCTTAAAGCCGACTTAGTTGGGCAGCTTGGTCACATCTGCGACAGATGTGGCAAGGATTTAAATGTAGAGATAAATGAACCGCTTGAGATACTTCTTTCAGACGGGATTTATAAGGACGAAATGGATAAGATTGATGTCGTAGAGTTTTACGGCGGAGCTATCGATTTTGATGAAATTTTGCAAAGTGAGATAGAGTCTATCAAGAGCGGCTATCACTATTGC
This sequence comes from Campylobacteraceae bacterium, assembly GCA_031274495.1. Taxonomy (GTDB): domain Bacteria; phylum Campylobacterota; class Campylobacteria; order Campylobacterales; family Campylobacteraceae; genus JAIRKW01. The sequence continues at coordinate 13,076 of JAISQB010000049.1, forward strand.
GACATATGTAAAAATTTGTAAAGGAGAACAATACAATGGCAGTACCAAAAAGAAGAGTGAGCAAGACAAGAGGCGCAAAACGCAGAACTCACTACAAAGTTACTTTACCAATGCCCGTAAAGGCAAGTGACGGAACTTGGAAATTACCACATCGTATCAACAAAAACACAGGCGAATATTAAGAAACGCTGATGTTGAAGATCGCTATTGACGCAATGGGCGGGGACTTGGGTTTTGCCCCTATCATAGAAGGAACCATCAAGGCTTTGACGGAGAGAGAGGATTTTGAGGCGATATTGGTCGGTAAGACGGACGCTATCAAGCCGCTTATCTCACCCGCTATGCAAAGCAGAGTGACATTTATAGAAGCGGACGATGTATTTGATATGCACGAATCCGCCACGGATGTTTTAAAGCGCAAAGAGTCCACGATATATAAAGCCGTGGATTTGGTCAGAGAAGGCAAAGCGGACGCTATCGTCTCAGCCGGACACAGCGGCGCTACGATGAGTTTGGCGACACTTCGCGTAGGACGCCTTAAAGGTGTATCAAGACCCGCTATCGCCACTTTGATGCCGACCGTACAAAACGGCGTCTCTACGCTTGTTTTGGATGTGGGGGCGAATGTGGACTGTAAAGCCGAGCACCTGTTTCAATTCGCCGTAATGGGCGAGTGTTACGCCAAAAATGTGATGGGCATCAAAAAACCCAAAATCGGACTTTTATCAAACGGCGAAGAGTCAGGTAAGGGCAACGATGTGACCAAAGAGGCGTATGAGATAATGGCGAAACTAAACGCGTTCGTGGGCAATGTCGAGGGCAACAATGTCTTTGACGCTTCCGTTAATGTCGTCGTTTGCGACGGATTTGTCGGCAATATTTTACTAAAAACAAGCGAAGGCATTGCCGAGTCCATCACCAATATCATAAAAATGAATGTCAAAAAGTCTCCCTTGGCGATTGCGGGTGCGGCTTTAATGAGAAAAGTCTTCAAGATACTCAAAAAACAGGTAGATTACGCAGAATATGGCGGCGCACCTTTGATGGGCGTAAAAAAATGCGTCATCATAAGCCACGGCAAAAGCAACGCTAAAGCCATCAAAAACGCCATATTTCAAGCTCTCAAATTCGCCGATTCACACGTAACACAAGCCATAGAAGAAGAGATCGCGGCTTTTGAGTAAAGTTTTCGCGTGCTTCAAATCTATCGGCGCTTACGCCCCTAAAAAAGTTTTGAGCAATGAAGATTTGGAAAAAATGGTCGAAACCACGGACGAGTGGATACTTCAGCGCACCGGCATAAAAGAGCGAAGATTGGCATCCGAGGATGAACTCACAAGCGACCTAGGACTAAAAGCCGCCAAACTTGCCATCGAAAGAGCGGGCATAAAAACGGATGAGATAGACGCTGTCATCTGCGCTACGCTTACGCCTGATTTTTTGTGTATGCCGGCGACCGCGTGTCTTATAGCCTCAAAGCTTGGCATCAAAAATGTCTTGGCGTTTGATGTGAGCGCGGCTTGCAGCGGGTTTGTATATATACTCTATCTCGCAAAATCCCTCATCGAATCGGGACTTCACAAAAATATACTCATCATCGGCGCGGAAAAGCTAAGCTCGGTGGTGGATTATACCGATAGAGGCACTTGTATACTGTTCGGCGATGGCGGCGGGGCGGCTATCATCGGCACCACTACGGATAAAAACGAAGCCATCGCGGATATACAGATAAGCGCGGACGGCGACTATGCGCATCTTTTAGTAGCACCTCGCTCCAGAGTTACGCACCCAAAAGATGACCGAACGCTTGAATATCTACAGATGGCGGGCAATGAAGTCTTCAAAGTGGCGGTTAAAACGCTCACAAACGATGTCGTGGAAATCTTGCAAAAAAACGGCATAAGCGCCGATGAGATAGACCACTTCATACCTCATCAGGCAAATCTGCGCATCATAGAAGCTGTGCGCGAAAAGCTCAATTTCTCGCACGAAAAAACAGTCTTAACCGTCCACAAATACGGCAACACATCAGCCGCCTCAATACCTATGGCGATGAATGACGCTTACGAAGAGGGCAGAATTAAACACGGCGATTTGATACTACTCGACACATTCGGCGGCGGCTTTACATGGGGCAGCGCCCTACTACGCTTCGGCGGCAAATAAGTTTTATTTAAAAACCAACGCGAACATCAAAATCTCTTTTTATCATTTCTGATAGCAAAATAACGAGGATGGTTTTTACCCGCAAATGTTATCCTGCGGCGGATTCACATGGGGCAGCACCCTATCACTTCGGCAATAAATAGGTTTTAAAACGCCGCATAAATATAAAAATCTCTTTTTTGTCGTATCTGATAGCAAAATAAAAAAGAGCTTTTTTGCCTGCAAATGTTATTCCGCGGCGGTTTTACGCAGGATAGCGCCCTGCTACGCTTCGGCGGCAAATAGATTTTAAACACCGTGCAGCCATAAAAATCTCTTTTTTTCGCTCCTGCAAGCGAAAAAAAGAGTGGCTTTTGCCTGCATGAGTATATTCCTAATTTTTTATCTTGTTGCGCTCGTGTTCTTTGTATTCCCGCATGCACGGGAGTGACGAAAAAAAAGGGTTTGCCGCACCTCTTTGTAATTAATCCTTTTTTTAATCACACTTTTTATAAAACGGCGGAAAAGAATATATCGCAACCCTCATCCGTCCGCTTTATGCCACTCATCAGCGTTTCATATTTTTCTTGATAAAGCCTATTGGCGTTTCGATTTCACTTACGAGTTATTCTCCAAAAGTATCTTTTCGCACTTTTTTATCTGCTCGTCGACTACTTGGATTATCTCCTTTAACTCTTTGGCTTTCTCCTCGTCAGCTTCACTTAGTTCCGATTTTAAGGCGCCCCTTCTTGTGTGTAGCTTATCTATCAAAGAGGAGAGGTTTTCATTCTCATCTTTTTGAAGCCCCAACATACTCTTAAGCCCCTCTAAAAATCCGCTTTTGTTCTCCATTTTTATCACTCCTTCACCCCGTTATCTACTGAAAGCACCGCTTGCATCGTCTCTTTTTGCCCGATATCTTTGTGGATAAAGAGTATCTTCGCAGCATCCGTGAGGGATTTTGAGATGTGCAAAGCGTATGCGTTGTCATTCATCAAGGAGCTCCCCATAAGCGGCGATACGCTCCCGGCTTTTAGCAGCGCTCCAAGCGTAAGCGAAGCGTTCTTGTCGAACTTTTCGCTAAGCATTTCAAGCTGCGCTATCAGCACCACCGTGAGGTCCCCCTCATCACTCTCAAAAACCCTCTCCAATATCCTAAGCTGCGTCAAAAGGTGCTCCCTTATAGAGTTGTAACCGCTTTTGATGCCGTCGTTGTGGCTTGTCATATATTTGGTCAAATTCTTTTGCAGATGCTTGACATCTTTTAGCGCTTCAACGATACTATGAGCCGCTTTTTGCAACTGCGCCAAATCATTGACGATATCGCCATTATCACTCATACTCTGCGATATGACGATGAAGTTTACTATCTTGCCGTAGATGGTCTTTATCTTCTTTTGGTACATCTGCTCATAGTCAAAATCCAGCGCCTTTGAGCGCAGCTTCACCGTCTCCTCCACGCTTCTTTCGGAGTGCAGGTCGGCGACCTTCACGTGCACGCCAAGAGCCATAATATCCGCGGCGTTTTGATAGAGATGGCAAATCTCCTTTCGCGCCACTTCTCTCATCGCTTTTTCGTGTGTGATGGAGCTGTTTAGATACAAGACATCATCCCCCGCGTCCGTCTTTTGGCGTATGATTTTTTGCGCGAGTGCGGCGATATTTTCTATGAACGGATACAAAAACATAACGCCCAAAGTGTTTATCGTAGTGTGAAACAGCGCCAATTTCAGGGCGTAATTACTCTCGCCGATGCCAAGCACGATAGCTTCGTATTTGATGAGTATTATCAACTGATATATAAAAACGATGGACAAAAAGCAGATAAATATATTAAAAGAGAGATATAAAAGTGCGAGCCTCTTGCCCTCTACATTGGAGCCCAAAGAGCTGATGAGTCCCGTTAGCGTCGTGCCAAGATTTGCCCCTATGATGACGCCCAAAGCGTTCACATAGCTTACCTGTTCCGCGTCTAAGGCGGCTATGGTGAGCACTATCGTGGCAAGTGAGGATTGCGTGATGATGGCGATGATGATGCCAAGGGCGAAAAACGCAAATACGCCGGGCATACCCTCGATGGAGTATTGCGCGAGGTTAAAGTCATTCCCCAGCGCCTCAAATCCGTCTTTTATATACGCCACTCCCAAAAACAAAAAGCCGATACCGATAAGAACCTGCCCCGCACTCTTTAGCGTTTTGGAGGATTGAAGCAAAAATATAACGCCAAATATAATGATAGGCATCGCATATTTGGCGATATCCACTTTAACGCCAAGACCTGCCACTAACCACGCGCCCGAAGTCGTGCCGATCTGAGCGCCAAACAGTATGCCCGTACCTTGCACAAGGCTGATAAGCCCCGCACTCAAAAATGAGATGCTAAGAAGGGAGACGAGCGTGGAGGATTGCATAATGGTCGTGGCGGCTATACCGAAGATGATACTTTTGAGTTTTGTGGAGGTCTGGCGGCGCAAAAACAGCTCCAACGCCCCGCCGCCCGAACTCTTAAAGCCCTCGCCCATCGTCACCATACCGAAGATAAAGATGGCGATACCGGCGCTTAAGAGCAGTATATTTTCGCTTCTGAAAAAAAGATATGAGAGTACGGACAATCCCGCTATCAAAAAGACTCTTTGCACATTCGTCCTTCTGGTTTTTCCGTTAGGATATCATATTTTTTGCCAAATTACGCTTATCTGGGTTTTTGTCGCGGCGGATATTTTTATAAAATTCTATATTAAATCTATAGATATACTATTGTATATTTTAAAAAAATGTGCTACAATTACTTTTTTTGTGTGAGGAACAAAAAAATGTCGAAATGCGTTGATAATAGTTATTAAAATAAGCTCTTTTTCAGGTTTTTTATTTATAATAATCATTATCAGAAATTATTACAGAGGGAGTTAGAATGTCCGTACTTGTTATAGGCGCTGATGAGATAAATCCGATCAGGGCAGTGCTGAATGATCTTGGGGCAGATGAGGTGGTGCATTGGGACGCCAGAAAAAAGAGCAGTGTAAATAGGAAGATTATTCCGCAGAACACTCAGTGTATAGTGATGTTGACAAGTTTTCTTAACCACAACACGATGAAGCTCTTCAAATCCGAAGCCAAAAAACGCAATATTCCGGTAGTTTGCGCGAAAAGAAGCGTGAGCTGCGTCTACAGCGAATACTGCAAAGTGTTCGGGTTGAACAAGGATTATGATTGCGGCGAATGCCAAAAGAGTTTTTAACAAATGCTTTTTGGTTTCGAGCGGATAGACGGGAGATGGGTAGAGAGAGTGCCAACGCTATTTCAATCTTTCTCGCCCAAAGAGCAGCGCGAGTTTTTCATCAACCAATACAACTGTTGCGTCGGCAAAGATGAGCGTGTCGCTTTTAGGAAGGGTTTTGGCTCTTTAACTCTTTTTGAGATTTTCAAAAGCAAGATACTCTCAAGGCTAAAGGTCAAAAACAGGCTCCGTAAAAACGAGCTTAAAACGTTTGACCCCTACTCCGCTGTGTTAATCGCGCTTTTTATCAAAGGGGATTATGAGGAGCTAAAAAGGGTGATAGAGGCAAACGCGTTTTTACCCAAAATCTCTCAGGCGATGTTGATTTTTAGGATATTCTCGTCTGCAAATTGCGGGATAGTATTTGACGCGAAGACTCTTTTTTCGGAGTTTGTGCTGGAGAAGATTACACGCAAAAACCCCGACAAAGAGGTCTATTTTAAAGATGGCTTGATTGCGGTTGAAAAAGACGGCGAGTGTCTTTTAAATATTATGTTGTGTTTTAAAAAATTTGACAAGGATAAGATTTATCTCGTCAAAGATGAGATAGATGAGGCTTGGAGAAAGGTCGCAAAGGGCAATATCAGGTCTTTGTATATCGTTTTTCCTAAAAATAGCGCGTTTAAGCGCCATATAGAGGTGAAAAACCCCTGCTTTACCAACTCTTTGGTGAAGCTTGTTCCATATACCATTTAAATTAGGAGATACAAATGTCAATAGCTATAGTTTTCGGAAGCAGCGGCGGCAACACGGAGGGCGTTGCCAAACTTATCAAAAAAGGTCTTGGCAAAGAGGCTGACTTGATAGATATCGGCAAGGCTGACGCGAGTAAGATAAACAGTTACGATAAGCTGATTTTGGGTACGTCGACTTGGTATGAGGGCGAACTGCAGGATGATTGGGATTCGTTTGATAAAGAGTCGCTTGAGCTTGAAGGCAAAACAGTCGCGCTCTTCGGACTTGGCGACCAAGAGGGTTACGGCGGCGAATTTGCCGACGGCGTGGGGACTTTATACCACTTGAGCTTGAAAAAAGGCGCTAAGATAGTTGGTGATAAAAACTCTACCGAAGGGTATAATTTTGAAGAGTCAAAAGCGGTAGTAGACGGCAAATTTGTAGGTCTTATCGTTGATGAAGACAACCAAAGCGACTTGACGGCGGAGAGAGTCGAAAAATGGGTCGAGAGCATAAAATCCGCTTTTTAAATTCATAAATTTAAGGTTAGTTTTGCTTCGAAGCAAAACTACCTCTTTTGCCCATTCTTGATAAAAACCATAAATTTTAAGTGTGTCAAATCCTCCCACAACAACCAAATTTAAGAGAAAAATGGTACGAATAGTATGGATTTCTTACCCCCATTTAAAAAAATAGGATAAGATATATCCTAATCCGCTTCAACGCGGTTTATCAAAACAAATAACAAGGAGAAAAAATGTCTTTGGCTATAGTTTACGGAAGCACAAAAGGCACGACGGCAAGGGTGGCTGAGCTCATAAAGAGCAGGTTTGAAGGGGCTGATTTGATAAATATCGCACAAGCTAAACCCGACGAACTAAACAGATACGACGGATTTATTTTCGGCACATCTACTTGGTATGACGGGGAGTTGCAGGATGATTGGGAAGAGTTCGACAAAAACGCCATCAAAGTCGAAGGCAAACCCGTCGCGCTCTTTGGCATAGGCAACCAAAAAAGACACGGCGAAACATTTTCCAACGGCATCGGCATTTTGCACGAGCTATTTTCAAAAAACGGCGCGAAAATCATAGGCGACAAAAATCCAACTGACGGATATGTCTTCGAAAAATCAAAAGCGGTAGTAGACGGCAAATTCGTAGGTCTCATCATCGACCAAGAGTTCCCTGATGATCTTGCAAAAGAGTATGTCGCCAAATGGACAAGCTCGATAAAAGACAATTTCGCAATATAAACGCACAATCATAGGACGGCATTGTAAAATCCCGTCCTATCTTTTGTAGTTTTGCAAAAACGGGACAGCTTTTATAGATAGGTTACGCGTTTATCTATCCAAATATCTTCATCACGCCAAGCGACAATAACATATCCTACTTCGCCATATCACATTATTATGTGAACTGTACGCTTTTGCGCTCGCATGAACAACAGCAACGCATTTTGCCCCTATCGCTAAATCTCCAAAAACAATATTCTCAAAAACAGCTACCCAATTTTATGCGAAATATTCCCTCTTCATCATGCCTTTGGGCTACAAAACAATCCGCGACAATTTTTCACGCTCTTCACTCGTAGCGATGTAAATCGCAAAAATACGAATCCAAACCCTCTTCCATCATTCCCGTGAAAATAAGCGAAGCGTCTCTTTTGTTAAAAGTCGTATTGAATTTATGGATGATTTCCAATCAGATATCTTCTTTGACTTGTTATGTTTTTTAGTTTCAAGGAAACATTTTGCTGAAGCAAAAACGCTTCGCTTGTTTTGGATTCACGCTTTCACGGGAATGACGGGAGAGAATGGATTTGCGCGTTTTGTGCTGTCGTAGTGGGGAAACGACGAAAAATGGGGGGGTTGTTTTTGTGAAAAAACGGTACGAACCGTCTCTTTTGTTTCCTATAATTACACATAAAAATCATCAATGTTAAAAAAACAATACATATACAAAACAGATATGCATTAGCCAAGAACGCCTAAAATAGCATTTTTTTAGCTATTTTATTACCTAAGCTTTATTGTATTGTTTAAAATCATTATGATATAAAATAACCGCACCTTCCCGATAAACTAAAAACAATAGACAAAAAAGTTTGGCTTCGGCGCCCCACTTTCACATCTGTTTAAAGCCTTAAATGCCCCTTATTTTTGATAAATTCCTTAAAAAGCAGCATTACAAATCGCCTCGCTTTCGCCAATATAAATCCCAGCTTAAGCAAAATCGTCAAATTTACGATAGATTTATTTAGTCATTAAATACCATTTGTCAAATTATCTTAAAAAATAAAATATCAGTTCTATATACATCGCAAAACTTTAATTTTACTTTGCTTTAGTTAGTATGGGTGCAGATTATAGGTAAGGAGGCGGGCATGCTGAAGCTCGCATTGAACGGTTGTAATAGTGTCCATGTTGGTTTGGGCAACGGCTGCAAACATAGCTGCGCCCTCACTCTCAATGCCTTTTTGCGCGATTTGGCTATGATGGATGCCATATCCAAACAAAACTATTTTACAAATCGGCAAAAAGGCAGAATGGACGAGAGGATATGTCGCTCTTCTCATATATTTAGCTATCGCCCCAATGGAAGTGTGGACACGAAAAGGTGTAGGGGTCCATCCCAAAGCTTTCGTGAAAATCCGCCGCGCAAAGCGTCGATTATGAAGATAGGCGGCAGTCCGCCCGCGCATTTCGACCGACAGACAACTCCCCCATATGCGGGTATCCAAACTTGAACATACATAGCACTCCGTGTTGTGAGACTCCTTTATTCCCGGATACCCACTTATGGGGGGAATGGTGCAACGGGAATCCACCCCTCTTCCGTAGCATCATCCCCCATTTTTCCGCTATTCCCGAGGACTGGGTCTCCGAAAAAAAGTGAAAGCTATTTTTTGGAGCAAGTCATACGGGAGTTCAAATCGCCTTAACAAAACATTTCCCACGCGAAGCGCTTTCGCCTCGGCACGACATTTTATCAACAACAATATCTCATCAAAAGTTTTCAAAACACGACAAGCAATGATCTGTCCCTTGTCGTATTCATGCATACAACTCCTACATAGGCGGCTATCCGAAGCGTCAAATATCTTTGAATAAAATTTTATATTTCCCTTGGATATCCGTCTATGGCGGAGAGCGCGCAAGGAGTACCCATGCCAAAGCTATTAACATTCTTAGCTAAAGTCCTATTCACCATCTCATCTCATTTTTCTTCTTAGCAGGTTGCGGTGAATGGGAAGGAGACGATGTCTATGTTGTCACATTTGAGGGCAGTGTTGTACATGAGTTAGAAGTTCCCATTGGAGAACCATTAATTATTCCGCCCCCTCCTTTCAAACAAGACCATACCTTTATGAGTTGATTGGAGGTAGACAGTATCGTGATGATAGCTGCGGGAGTTACCTCATATACTCCTACAAGAGATATGAGCTTTAAAGCATTGTTTGTTCTAAATAGTGCCTCTATATATGGTCATATTTCTTGATTATGATGATAGTGCGATAAAGTCTCTTAATGTAACCTCGGGCTCTTCCATACCGTTACCTCCAACTCCCCCAAAGGAAAGATTACACCTTTATAGGCCGGCTTGATGCAGGTAGTATCGGTATGATACCCAATGGTACATCTGTCTTTACTCCAAGTGACCATATAGTCTTTAAAGCTATCTTTCTTGATGAGAGCGACAATATCATACGAGAGTTTAATGTCACTAAGGGTAAATCATTGATTGTTCCTATAGCAACTGTCAAATAAGATTACACTTTTATGGGTTGGGTAGAGGTGAACGGTACTAAGATGATAACAAAAGATGTAATTGTACAATTCCAGCGCGGGCGGGAATCCAAACTAAGCAAAGCGTTCTTTTTGTCAAAAACCGTATGAATTTATGGATGATTTCAAATCCGATATTTTCCTCAATTTGTTGTGTTTTTTAGTTTCAAGGAAACATTTTGCTGAAGCAAAAACGCTTCGCTTGTTTTGGATTCCCGCTTTAGCGGGAATAGCGAAGAAGGGAGGCGTGTCTTGGGATTGTACAGCAATTCGTGAGAATCCTAACGGTTGAGCCCATAAGATAGGCAACCGTTAAGATTCTTCGTCGCTTTGCTCCATCAGAATATGGATGGGGAACAACCTACTTAGCACTCCAGCCGCCGCCCAAGACTTTGTAGAGGGTGACTAAGGCGTTTAGGTGGTTTAGTCTTTGCGTTGCTAATGAATCGCGGGATGAGAAGTATTTGTTTTGCGCGTCCAAAAGCGTGGTTAAGTCTGTGGAGCCGTGTCTGTACTGTATGCTTGCGATATCTAAAGAGCGTAGGGACTCTTGTGCGATTTGCTCTTGTAAGGTTTCTTGCGAATCTTGATGAGCGACATTTAACAGCGCGTCATCACTCTCTTGCAGAGCCGTCAAGATGGCCTTATTGTAGCTTTGTACCGCCGCTTTTGTCTTTGAAATCTCTATTTCGGTCAAATCTTTCAGTCGCCCTCCGTCAAAAAGCGTAAATGCCGCGTTGAGTGCCAAAGAGAGCAGTGATGTGGGGTCTTTAAACGATAAGAGCGTGTCGCTTGAGAATCCGCCGCTGCCGCTTAAGGAAAAGCTTGGAAATCTATCCGCGTTTGTCGATCTGACCGCCGCGTTTGAAGCGTCTAAGTTCGCACGGGCACGGGCGATGTCTGGTCTATTTAAGAGCAGTTCCGAGGGTAAGCCCGCTTCGACTTTTGGAATATTCAAATCCCAAAAAGAGTCCAGTATCGCCTCAAATCCTTGAGGAGCGCTACCCGTCAAAACTGCCAGAGCGTTTTTTGCTTGCGCTACTTGAAGCTTGAGCGAGTCCACGCTGGCTTGTTGCGACAGAAGCGACGATTTTTGGCGGCTCACATCCAAAAGGCTCACGCTGCCGCTTTTGTATTTTGCGTCTACTATCTGCATAAGTTGGGAGCTTATATTGAGGTTGTCTTGGGCGATTTTGAGCCTCTCGTTTGTGCTAAGAAAGCTAAAATAGCTCTGCGCCACAGAGGCGTACAAAGAGAGAATTACCGCGTCCGCGTCGTATTTGGTCGCGTCAAACCTTGCTTGCGCTTGGTCGTTGTTTGCCGCTATCTTGCCCCACAAATCTATCTCGTAGCTTATTCTTAGTGTTCCGCTCGTTGATTTAGAGGTGCGTGCAATGCCGTTGTAGGGCTCATTTCTGCTCTCGCTTGTGCCCGCGCTCACGGAAGCTTGCGGCAGATACGCATCTTCACTGATACCAAGCTGTAAGCGCGCTTGGACTATATTTTCGTAAGCTATAAGCACATCGGGGTTATGGCTAAGCGCCTTTTGTATAAGCTGATTCAAGGTCGGCGAATTAAAATTTTTCCACCATACGCTTGATATATTGCTACTGTTTGATGTCGCAAGGCTAAATTTTGGCGGCGCTTCAAAATCGCTTTTGAGCGCGTCGGGGTGTATAAAAGAGCACCCGCCAAGAAAAACCGCAAACACTACCGATAATAATACATACCTCATCTCTATTCTCCTGCAAGCGCGGCTACGGGATTCAATCCCGCGGCTTTTCGCGCCGGTAAAAATCCGAAAATAAGCCCCGTAAAAAAGGCACAGCTAAACGCCAAAATCACCGGCGGTATACTATAGACCACCGACATACCAAAATACTCTATGATAGAGCTTGCCGCCAGCCCTAACAGTATCCCGATAAATCCGCCAAATGCCGATACTATCAGAGCTTCTATCAAAAACTGCTGCATAATATTTCTCCTCCTCGCCCCCGTCGCGACTCTGATGCCTATCTCTTTCGTGCGCTCCGTTACGGATACGAGCATAATATTCATCACCCCAATGCCGCCCACCAAAAGCGAGATAGCCGCTATGGAGCCCAAAAGTATCGTAAATGTATTTTGCGTCTGCTCCATACTCTCCATCAAAGAGGTCATATTGAGCACACGAAAATCCTCTATACCGTGTCTTTGCACGAGAAGCGCTCTTATGCTCTCTTCCGTTTGCGCAATGATACTAGTATCCTCTACACCGATACGGATATTTCTCAGATACTTTTGTCCGATGATGTGCAAATTGCCCGTAGAGTACGGCGCAAATACGACATCATCCTCATCATCCCCCATCACGGACGCCCCTCTTTTGCTCATAACGCCTATGACTTGGAACATAATGTTATTCACCAAGACATATTGACCTATCGGGTCAACATTCTCGAACAGTTCTCTTGCCACGCTGTCGCCCAAAACAATCACTTTGGCGTAATTTTGCTCATCTTCTTTCGTGAAAAAGACGCCTTTTGCGACGCTCCATTCGCGTACTTGCGGATATGCCCACGAGTTGGCGTTTAGATTCGTGCTTCTGTCGTTGTTGTTAAAACGCAAAGTCACGGAACGCCTTGCTTCGGGCATCGCGGCTATGATATTGGGCAGAGTATTTAACGCGTCAACATCGCTTAAGACTAAAGTCTCTATCGAACCGCTGCCGCGGCTGTTGGGCATACCCGGGAAGACCATAATCATATTCGTCCCCATAGCGCTTATGTTATTTAGAACGTCTCTCTTCGCGCCGTCTCCGATACCAAGCATAGCTATAACGGAAGCTACACCTATGACGATACCAAGCAGTGTCAAAATCGTCCTGAAGATATTCATCCTAAGGGAGCTCACCGCCATAGAAATAGCCTCCGTTATCTCGTACGCAAGAAAACTAAATGGTATTTTAGCGGATTTTTTCTGTCTGGTTGGTTGCTTTTGGGTGACATTTTTATCAATATTATCATCTTTTTGCGATATAGGGGTGGGATTTGATAGGATTTTGCCGTCTTTTATCTCGATGATTCTATGTGCGTGGGCGGCTACTTTGGCGTCGTGGGTAATTAGGATGATGGTGTGTCCTTGATTTGAGAGCTTCATCAATAGCTTCATCACATCTTCGCCGCTTTTGCTGTCCAACGCACCCGTGGGCTCATCAGCTAAGATAATCTGCCCGCCGTTCATCAGCGCGCGCGAGATAGAGACTCTTTGCTGTTGTCCGCCTGAGAGTTGCGAAGGGAAAAAGTCGAGCCTATCACCAAGCCCCAAAGAGCCCAAGATGGAAGCTGCCCTTTTGCGCCTCTCCTCTTTTGGCGTGAACGCGTAGATGGAGGGCACTTCGACATTTGAAATGGCTGAGAGCGAATGTATCAGATGGTAGCTTTGAAAGACAAATCCGAACGACTCACGGCGAAGGTGCGCCAACTCATCTTTTTTGAAGCCGCTTATATCTTTGCCGTTAAATTTATATACGCCCGAAGTTGGCTTATCGAGGCAGCCTATGATATTCATCAAAGTGGTTTTGCCCGATCCCGACGCGCCGATGATGGCGACAAATTCGCCTTTGTTTATCTTCAGACTCACATCATTTAAGACCGTGACTTGATTGCCGCCGCTGCCAAAACGGCGGTAGATGTGGGATAGCTCTATCAAACTCATCGCATTATGCCAAATGTTTGAGGACGAGCGGCATTAGCGGCGCCGCGGGGTAGTTGAGTATTATTACCGTTTGGTCTTTGGAAGCCCACCGCAGGTGGAGTAAAGCTTGAGGCTATCGTGTCGCCCTCTTTTAGTCCTGATTTTATCTCGACTTGCACGCGGTTGCTGACGCCAAGCTCTACGCGTGTGGGGGCAAATGTGCCGTTTTCGGTTTTGAGCATAACCATAGCGCGTGAAGCGTTGACATCTCTTCTTGATATCGCGGTTACGGGTACAAGGGTGGCGTTCTTTGTCGATGAGAGCACGAAAAAGACTTGCGTCGTCATAGAATTCATAAGTTCACCCGAGCTATTTTCCACATCAAACAGCACTTTGTACAGCACGACATTGTTCGTAACGGTGGGGGTGGGTTCTATCTTGGAGAGTTTCGTGCGCCATACATTTGAGCTGCCCAAAGTCTTAAAATATACATCCATACCCCTCTTTAGCTTCGTAACATCGGCTTCGGATACATCAGCGCCGATAGTTACCGTGGAGAGGTCGGCTATCTGCAAAATGGAGGGGGTGTTGAGGTTGGAGTTGAGCGTTTGCCCTTTTTTGACGCTTAGGGTTGATATCGTACCGCTCATAGGGGCGTATATCTTGGCGTATTTTAGGTTGGCTTGGTTCTCTTTTAGGGAAGATTCTGTCTGCGCGATTTGGGCTTTTATCATATCGATGCTAGCCTCTGCCGATAGAAGCGCGGACTCGGCGTTTTCGTAACTCTCTTCGCTCGTGGCATTGTTGGCTAACAGATATTTTTGTCTTTCATATAAGCTTTTGGCTAATGTGAGTTTAGCTTCTCTATCTTTTAACTGCGCTTTTTGATACGCGAGCTCAGCTTTGCTTGATTCTACTTTTGTTTCAAGTACGGTCGTATCGATCTCCACCAGCAGATCGCCCTTTTTGACGACATCGCCCACATCAACATATATCTGCATAATCTGCCCTGAAACTTGCGCTCCGACATCGACATATGACTTTGGACTGACCGTTCCCGTGGCGGTTACGGTATTTTCTATGTCGCCTTTGGTAACTTGTATGGTAGTTAAGCCGACACTAACGGAGGCGGTCGAAAAGAGAGATTTGTAGCCGAAAAATCCGGCAATGATAAGTAATATCACAACCAAAACAAAGAGCAATTTTTTCCTCATTTAAAAACCTTTTAGCGATAAAGATGTGTGAAAGTATAAGGCAATGCTGTTAATGGGCTGTTAATTAGTGAGGAAAAAATTTAATAATAGATAGAGCCGTTTTGAAACGGCTCTATCAGCTTTACGCCTCGTTAGTGTAGTCGGCTTCGGAGAGTCTTTTCAGCTGTCTCCACCTTCTTTGCGCGTCGTCTTTGTTGTGTTTTAAAAGCTCTGTGGCGTGCGAAGGATTTAGCTTCTTCAACGATGCATAACGCACCTCGTTATTTAAAAACTCTTCATACAGTGACCAATCAGGCTCTTTGCCTGTGATTTTGATAGGGTTTTTGCCCTCTTTTTTCAATCTTGGGTCGTATGTGTATAAAGGCCAGTATCCGCATTTTGTCGCGAGCGCGGCTTGGTCGCCGGATTTGCCAAGACCACCTTTGATACCGTGAGCGATACACGGCGAATATGCGATGATCAAGGACGCCCCGTCATAGTTTTCAGCCTCTTCTATGGCTTTGATGGTCTGAGCTGCGGAGGCGTTGGAGTTAATCTGCGCGATGTAGATATTCTCATAAGTCATAGCGATATATCCCAAATCTTTCTTTTGCACCGCTTTTCCCGACGCCGTAAATTGCGCGATGGAGCCTGTGCGTGAAGATTTGGAGCTTTGACCGCCCGTATTGGAGTAGACCTCCGTATCGAGTACTAAAAGATTGACATTCTCACCGCTTGCCAATACGTGGTCAAGTCCGCCGTATCCTATGTCGTAAGCCCAGCCGTCGCCGCCGACGATCCATTGAGAGCGTTTCGCGAGGTATGTTTTTAACTTCAATATCTCTTTTACTTCGTCTATATTTTGGTTGGCTTCAAGTACCGGCACAAGCTTGTTTCTAATCTCCAAGCTCTTGAGCCTATCGTCTTTGAACTCTATCCACTCTTTAAACAGAGCGTCCAGTTCCGCAGGCACTTTGGCGGATGAATTTATCATAAAATTTTCTATACGGTGGCGTATAGTGTTTGCCGCCACTTGCATACCAAGTCCGAACTCCGCGTTATCTTCAAAGAGTGAATTTGCCCACGAAGGTCCTCTTCCATCGCTGTTTTTGCGGTATGGCGTGGATGGTGCCGACGCGCCGTAGATAGACGAACAGCCAGTACCGTTGGCTATGCTCATACTCTCTCCGAACATTCTTGTCACAAGTGTGATATAAGGCGTCTCGCCACAGCCCGGGCACGCGCCGTGAAATTCAAAAAGCGGTTGAGCGAACCCTACCCCTTTTACGCTGCTTTTGTTTAGAATATTGTCTTTATAAGTGACTTTTTTAAATAGATAATCCGCGCTCTCCTGCTCTCTTGCCTCAAGCGACTCTTGCAGAGGGATCATCTGCAAAGATTTCTCTTTAGTCGGACACGCCGCTACGCACAGATCGCATCCCGTACAATCCAGAGGCGATACTTGTATCCTATATTTAAGCCCCTCAACGCCTTTACCTTTAGCGTCTATAGAGTGAGTTTTAACGCCATCAGGCGCTGCCGCAAACTCTTTATCGTCTATTAAAAAGCCTCTTATAACGGCGTGCGGACACGCAAATACACACTGATTGCACTGGATACAGTTCTCCTCTATCCATTTTGGAACGGTAACGCCAACGCCTCTTTTTTCGTACTCTGTCGAGCCGTGTTCCATCGAGCCGTCTTCGTAGCCTTTGAAAGCCGAAACGGCGAGTGAATTGCCTCGTGCCGCGTTTACAGGCTTAGCTATCGTCTCCACATACGCCGTGCCTTTGTAGTTGTCGTTTTGCACCTCAACATCGGGAAGATTTGCCCAAGATGGGTCAACAGGAACTTTTACCAAACCGTTCGCACCCAAATCTATCGCCTTATAGTTCATCTCGATGATTTGGTCGCCTTTTTTGGCGTAAGATTTGTAGGCTTGCTTTTTCATAAACTCTTGCGCTTTTGTGTAGTCGATGATGTCTGCGAGTTTGAAAAACGCTGATTGCATTATCGTGTTGCTTCTATTGCCAAGTCCGATATCGCGGGCTAATTTCGTAGCGTTGATGATATAAAAGTTCGCCTCTTGGCGCGCCAGAATTTTTTTAACTTTATTTGGGATCCTTGCTATCGTCTCATCCGCGTCCCAGATGGAGTTTAGCAAAAATGTGCCGTGTTTTCTGATGCCGTCCACGACATCATACAGGTCTAAGTATGCCGCCACAGAACACGCCACAAAGTGCGGATTGGATACGAGATAGGTCGAGCGGATAGGCTTTTTGCCGAATCTCAAATGCGACCTTGTGAAGCCGCCTGATTTTTTGGAGTCATACGCGAAATAGGCTTGCGAATACATATCGGTCTCGTCGCCTATGATTTTAACGGAACTTTTGTTTGCCCCCACCGTTCCGTCCGCGCCAAGTCCGTAGAAAAGACACTCTTTGGTATCTTTATCGCCAAGATCTTCCACTACGACGGGCTCTAATGATTTGAATGTCACATCGTCCGTTATGCCTATCGTGAAGTCCGCTTTAGGATTTTTCTCTTCCAAGTTTTTGTATACCGCCAAAATTTGTGAAGGATTGACATCTTTTGAAGCAAGTCCGTATCTGCCGCCTATGATGAGAGGGGCATTGGCTTTGCCGTAAAATGCCGCTTGGATATCCAAAAAGAGCGGTTCGCCGATACTGCCCGCCTCTTTGGTTCTATCCAAAACGGCTATCTTTTTAACGGTTTTCGGCACAACATCAAATAGATATTTCACGCTAAACGGTCTATAGAGGTGCGGTATGATAAGTCCCACTTTTTTGCCTTGCGCGACTAAATAGTCCACGCTCTCTTTAATACACTCCGTCACCGAGCCCATCGCGACTATGATATCTTCAGCCTCTTTGTGTCCGTAAAATACAAACGGCGCGTACTCTCTGCCCGTGACTTTTGATATCTCTTTCATATAGTAAGCTACCGTGTCGGGCAGTGCTTCGTATATCTTGTTTTGCGCTTCGCGTCCTTGGAAATATATATCGTCGTTTTGCGCGCTTCCTCTGGTTTTGGGGTTATCGGGAGACAAAGCGGCGTCTCTAAATGCTTGCAAGGCATCTCTATCCAAGAGCCTATCAAACACCGCATAATCCATAACCTCTATCTTTTGCACCTCGTGCGAAGTTCTGAATCCATCAAAAAAGTGCAAAAACGGCACTCTGCCTCTTATCGCGCTAAGATGAGCCACACCTGCCAGATCCATAACCTGCTGCACAGAGCCTGAGGAGAGCATAGCAAAGCCCGTCTGCCTACATGCGTAAACATCCTGATGGTCGCCGAAAATCGACAAAGCGTGCGTAGCAAGCGTTCTGGCGCTCACGTGTATAACGCCGGGCAAGAGTTGTCCCGCGATTTTGTACATATTGGGTATCTTTAAAAGTAATCCTTGAGAAGCGGTGTAAGTCGTAGTCAGCGCACCCGCTTGCAAAGAGCCGTGTACGGTGCCCGCAGCTCCGCCTTCGCTTTGCATCTCGACTACTTTTACAGGCATACCGAAAAGGTTTTTTTTACCTTGCGCAGCCCATATGTCGGTAAAATCAGCCATCGGAGAAGATGGAGTGATGGGGTAAATACCCGCTACCTCCGTAAAAGCGTAAGAGGCATAAGCGGCAGCTTCATTGCCGTCCATTGTTCTCATAATTTTAGCCATATTTGCAGTCCTTGGTATCGAGATAAAGTAAAGGATTTTATCTATTATTTTCTTAATTATCTAAAAAAAAGAGTGGTTTGGGGTCTTTTATCAAAGTTAGGCGCGATAAGTGTTACCGCTTGTAATTATAAGCCAAGCCGCCCCTAAAGCGTGGGCGGCGTTAAAAGTTCGTTATCTAATCTCGAAAACTGCGATAGTCCCCGAAACTTCGTTAGCCGTGAAGAGTATGGGCTTACCTGTCGGACTATCGGCACCATCCACGGCGCAGAGCCCCTCGACTCCCAAATCGCCCATATCAGAAATCTCCGTACCGTTAAAATCACGCGTATTGATATAGTCGTAAAATTTAGCATCCGCTGGGGTCGTGATATCGTACATCATCACTCCGCCGAAACGCTCAAGTCCGATGAGGGCGTATGTTTTATCTTCTATATTTATAGATGTGATATATTCGGGCTCAGGACCTTTTTTGCCGCTGCGGCTATCCAAATCGTTATTTGTGTGAGAAGCGTTAAAAAAGGCTGGGTAGTGCTGTGCTATAAACTCTTCAAAATCACTCCCGCTATCATACACTTGCGTCATATCAAGAGCACTATATATAGAAAAGGAGCGTGCCCCCAAAAGATAATTTTTCGCCGCGTCAAGCCCCTCTTTTTTGCTAACATCAAGAGTGTCTACTTTTTTGCCATCAATTTCAATGCTCGTTACATCCTTATAACCCTCCCAATCTCTGCCATCCCCTTCGTTAGCGGTCAAAATATACCCCGCGCCGTTCGCCTCAAAAAAGCTAATCCCATCAGGCATATAAACGCCATATAGATTTTGGGTCGTGATGTTAATCTCATCATTTTTTACAACATCCAGCTTGTTCGCCTCTTCATTATGGTCTTTAAACCCAAGCCCTCTTATATCGGTAAAAACACCAAGCGCGATATCAAGTGTGGCTATAGCGTTAGCCTCTTGCAGCGATACATATGCCTTGTTACCGTCCACCGTGATGTATTCGGGCTCAAGATCGGTTGAAGGCAAAGCATCTTTTGTAAAAATCACACCCCTATCTATCAGGTCGCTCTTTTGCGTGTCAAAGTCTGTGAAGTCAACAGTTGTTGTAATATTTAACTCTAAATCGACGATAGTAACGGAGCCTTTGGGGTCAATAGCGCCATAGCCTTCTCGCGGCTCTCCCTCGTTCGCACTTAAGATATATCTACCGTCTTTTGTAAAGCAAATCATATCAGGCTGGACGCCGGCATTATAACTCGTGACATACTCCCCCTCATCATCCAAAAGCACGATATAGCCGTTATCGGAGTATACTTCAGCCTGCACGGCAAGCGCAACGGTACCGTTATACACATCGACGCTCGTCACATCGCTATACGAAAAACCATTATCCTCCGCCATCTTTTGTATATCTACGCGCTTATAAAGGGTGAGGTTTGAAAAGCTGTCAGAACGCAGCATATCCACACTCACGATATCGATACTCCCCACCGCGCCGTTGACCATATAAATCTTTTTATTATCTTTATTGTAGGCAACTATCTCCGCCACACCGCCGTCTTCGTTATGTTCGCCTGTACTGTAAGAGCCGATATACGAGAGGTGTCCGTTATATCCTTTTTGTACGTTTGCCAAAACGGAAGATGCCGAACTGCTATCCGACGAACAACTCGCCAACACAACCAAAAACGGTAAAACCGCCGCCGTCTGCTTAAAATAGAACATTATATATATCTCCTGAAAGTTTTTGGAGATATTGTATGTCGATTAGGCAACAAAGCAGTTACGAAACGGGTGGCTTATTAATATGCCAAGCTTTTGATATACCGCACAGCTTCCAAAGTATCTTTCACGATAAGATGCGTATATCGCGCCAAATCCTCTTTTTTGCCGTATCCGCATAAAACGCCGATACTATCCACTCCGGCTGCTTTGCCCGCGCCAAGGTCTAAGATGGTATCGCCTATCATCCACGCGCCCTCTTTTTTGACATCCATCAAAGCAAGCGCTTTTAAGATACCCTCAGGATGCGGTTTGGGGTGCGCCACATCCTCTCTGCCGACAACAGTGTCAAAGTATTTTAAGATATCAAAATGGTCCAATATCTCTTTTGTGTAAAGTGATGTTTTGGTGGTCACAACGCCAAGCCGCGCAAATTTGTACGCCTCTTCCACCGCCTCTTTTGAGCCGTTGATGAGGTTGGTCTTTTGCCTCGCGACAGTGCGATAATGCGCCTTATAAGCGCCCACAAACTCCTGCGCGCGCGCCCTTTCGACGCCAAGTTTTACAAACATCTCATCAAGCGGATACCCTATCAGCGCCGAAACATTACAGAGCCTATCCGACCCCATCCCAAACGCCCTAAACGCCGCGTCAAAACTCTCCATAATCGCCTCAGTAGAGTCTATAACTGTCCCGTCCATATCAAATAATAGTGTTAAATTTTTCATCCGCCAATGATAGCAAAATTTAGTTGAGAGTTGATTGCGGACAAATTTACCCCTCTCATATGAGAAAATATTGATATGCGCAACTTCAAAACCAAACGGCACGCCTTTCTATAGGTATAACAGGAGCATTGAAAACGCCCCATACATCGAATGTTTCCGCCGCCAAAAACCCCTTATCTCCTCCACTTTGCTTAATTTACCACTCATTAACCGTTTGACCCTATACTGCTATTTGACTTTTTATTTAGCTCCTTTTGCGGAAAAAATGGAAGGAACTGCGATTCATTATTACAAAGACATATTTTATTTACGCAGTTCTTTCTTGATTTTCCTTATTAAATTTTTCTACCGTCATATATTAAAAAACCTTTCAAAATCCTTTATGCTATAAAATAGATAGGATTTGTTATGATTGCGTAACCAAAATTTGTTATAATTATGCACACTTTAATGCTATAAGGAGCAATTATGAAGTCGACAAAGTTAAGTTTAGTCGCGTTAATCGCGATAGGTGCGTTTGGTACAACACTAAGCGCTTCCCCTCTTGAAGAGGCTATAAAAGG
>JAISQB010000065.1 GCA_031274495.1 Campylobacteraceae bacterium
TAGCGGCGTAGCTCTGTGTTAAGTCCTATTAATTCAAGCCAATTACTTATCTGAACTCCACCCCAAGCAATCCAGTTAAGCCATTGATCAAGATAGTTTTTATTGAACTTCTTATCTACGATAAGTTGGTTCAAAAACTGATAAGTCTGATTTGCAGTAGCAACTTTTTCAATCACATACTTAGCGCCATATAGACCTGTTGTGCCAAAAAGCCATGTTTTCAAGTCCGGCTCTTCCTCAAAGTTTTCTATGCCGATTTGGCTTTCTATGCCTTTAAAGACATACTCTTTTTTAGGTTGGCACTCAGAATGAGTAGGGTATTCTGCACAAAAGTCTTTAGGAACAACAACAACGCTAGTATTATTGTTATTACCAGCAACAGGACCCGCTCCTCCGCCATCATCATCATCGTCACTACCGCAACCAACAAAAGATGATAGCACCACCGCACATAAAACAGCTTTCCAAAATCTGTTCATAACCTTCACTCCTCTTAGAAAAAAATTTGCACTAAAAATTTACAATTTGTATACGCTTTGTGGTAACAAGTTGATGAAGAATTGTAATATGATTTATTATTACATTCAACTTACAATAACAAGGTACATAATTTTGAAAAATACCGACGATTTGCCTGAAACCTTTACTAAAGAAGCTTATAAGAAAATCGGAGAGAATGTTGCAAAAATCCGCAAAAGTAGGGGACTTTCACAACTAAAACTCTCTTTATCTATAGGGCACTCTTCTATCAGCGTCGTCTCTTGTGCTGAAATCTGTCTAAACGGTGCTCACTTCAATATTGAGCATTTGATAAAGATAGCTTATGTTTTAGATGTTGATATAAGAGACTTTTTTGACGGAATATAAATCTATAGTTAAATATCCTTTCCAAGTACCGCTTTTTAGGGCTCTTTCGTAATATTACAAATAACAAAAAATCACTCTAAATCTAATTATAAGAAAACTTTATGTTAAAATTATAGCCTTTTTTGCTGTCGCTTCGCTACTTTTGTATACTTCGATAAGTTGCTTATCTTTATCTTAGTAAAATATATTACTTTTTATATTTTTATTTCATACTGCTTTTGTGTTATTTTGTTACCTTTTGACACATTATTTATAAAATTTCAATTTTTTTAACAAAATTATCTACTGCTTTATTGTTTAATCTTCAAAGGGTGATAAAAAAACGTAACAAAAATTACAATATTTTAGAGTGCTGATTGGTATTGTATTTGGTTATATTTGGCATGTTATTCCCTTCAAACCATACTAAGGAGGTAAAGGTTTTGGTGCGCCGAATATCTGTTTTTGTTATGGCTTCATCTCCTCTTTTTATTCTAAATACAACATTTTTTACTATACATCCATCTTAAAGATTATAGATAGATCGTTTATCTTTTGAGCAATAATTATGAATATGTATTATACTATTTTGGAATGTGGATGCAAACTTGTTAGGGCGGGGTGGGGAGATAGATAAAACTATCGAAATGTTTTTATTTGTAACTTCCAATAGTTTTTTGAATTATTGAACTCTTTTTCAAGGGAATATCTTGTTTTATAAAAACGCTTTCTTTTGAGATACTATTGCAAGAAAGATGTTTAATGTAACAAAGCAATATGTTGCCAAAAATATTTATTAGTTTATAGATAATTTTCAAGTTGATGGAATTAATACAATTTCTTCTTATGGAAGCTACTGATAATCAGAAGAGTTTTTCGTCCATATTTGTTATTTAGTTGTATAATATTAGTTACGACTTAAACACAACAGAAGAAAGGAATATCAGATGGGCTTATTTGATCTTAGCGGGAAGAGCGCGATAGTTACCGGCGCTTCGTCGGGGTTGGGTGCGCAATTTGCAAAAGCATTGGCGCATCAAGGGGCGAATGTGGCGATAGTGGCACGCAGGGTTGAGAAATTGGAAGCGGTCGCGAAAGAGGTAGAAGCTCTTGGTGTCAAATGCCTGCCTATACGCTGCGATGTGTTAAATAACGACGATATACGGGATGCCGTAGCCAAAGCCAAAAACGAGTACGGACGCATAGACATACTTGTGAATAACGCCGGCGTAGCGCGCTCTGTGAGTGCGGAGACACAAAGCGACGAGGATTGGCATCTTGTTATCAATACAAATCTAAATAGCGTCTATTTTTTCGCGCGGGAGGTGGGCAAAGTGATGGTGGAGCAGCGTTACGGCAAGATCATCAATTTAGGCTCCATTCACAGCAGAGCCGCTATGTTAAGTAGCGGTCTTAGCGGGTATTGCGCGTCTAAGGGCGGCGTTTTTATGCTGACAAAGCAGTTGGCGGCAGAGTGGGCGAAATACAATATCACGGTAAACGCGATAGGTCCGTCTTACTTTAGGTCGGAGATGACAGCCGGAGTGGCGAAAAATCCGCAATTTGAGCAGATATTGAAGGCTTATTGTCCGATGGGAAGATTTGGCGAGGAGGGTGAACTTGACGGCGCAGTTGTCTATTTTGCTTCCGATGCTTCAAATTTTACAACGGGACAACTTTTAAATATCGACGGCGGCTGGACAGCTATATAATGTAAAAAGAGGCGGTTTATATGGTGGATAAACTACCTCTTTATTTATACTAATTCTTCTTTTTAATGCGCCTATTTAAACTATAAAAACTTTATATAGTTGTAAAAAAAATGATTATTGCAACAATGGGAATTTTATAAAAAAAAGAGCAAATGATACGCAGCAATAGCCGCGCCATTCGCTTGCAATAAATAAAGAAGCAATGGCGCTCTTGATGAACTCCCACAAATAAAAAAATATTATGATAAACATAGCTAAATTATAAAATAGTATGTATATCATAAAATATGAAAATATTGTTTTTGGGAACTTGTGGGTATTTTTATGTGTGCAATAATCTCTTTTCTACTTGGTAATTGTAGAATTTTTGAGTACAACAATGGGTAAATTCGACTATTAAAAATTACACCAATATCAATTTGTTTTTTTGTATGAAAAAGAACCTAATAGCGTGTTGGCTTTTGAAAAGTATGTAAAGCTTTTGGAATATTTATCTACTAAAAACTCAATGAATTACGCCATCAAAAAAAGGTACAAAGTATGCCGCATTTTATTTTTTAAAAAAAGCATAACGGCATACTGTGTAGGCGCGGATATAAAGGTCAAAAGTGGTTGCGGTACTCAATCTACCAAAGAGACCCTCGCATACTTATAAGGTGAAATAATTAGATCATAATTTGCTTTTTAGATAATATTTTATATTATTGCAAATTACCCAAAATAGGCTGTTGGCAAATATTTTCAGCCGATATAAATAAAGGACATTTGACAGACAGCATAGCCGCTGTTTTTTTAGACTTTTGCCAACTCTATCAACATAATATGTGCATTTGTTTGCGCGAAGATATTGATATCCTCGTCCGTTATCTCCGCCGCGTCACCGTGGTTTAGCTCTGTGTCGTTTATTTTGATACTGCCCTCCATCACTTTCAGATATGCCTGCCTGCCATCCAAAAGCGGCATTTTCAGCGCTCTTCCGCTCTCTATCTCACTCACATATGCGTTGGCGTCTTGATGGATATTTACGTATGCATCCGAATTTTCGCCGCCCAAAAGATGGAGCCATTTATTTAGTCTATCCTCTTTAGTAAATCTCTTTGAGCCGTAATTTGGCTGTAGATTTTTACTGTTTGGCACTATCCAAGTCTGGATAAATCTCGTCGGCTTTTGCGGGTGATTATTCATCTCGGAGTGGAGCACGCCCGTGCCCGCCGACATATACTGCATATCGCCCCTTTGCAAAGTCTCCTTGTTGCCCATACTATCGCCGTGCGTCAATTCGCCATCAAGCAGATAAGAAAATATCTCCATATCTTTGTGCGGGTGCGTGGTAAAGCCCGTTTTTGGCTGCACGATATCGTCGTTCATAACGCGAAGCGCGCCAAAATTGATATTTTGCGGGTTGAAATACTCTGCAAATGAGAAGTGAAAACGGCTCTGAAGCCAGCCCAAATTGCTTTCAAATAGTTTATTAAATTCAATCTTTTTTATCATCCTATCTCCTTTAATTTTGTTTTATACACTTTGCGTAAAAGTGTGAAAAGTTTGTCCAACTCATCATCATCCAACGCTTCAAAGCAGGATTTTAGGTTTTGCGAATGTTCGTCAAACATAGAACTTATCACGCTTTTGCCACTATCCGTGATATCCACCACGCGCGCCCTTTTGTCGCTAATATCGGCTTTGATGCTGACAAAAGCGTCCCTTTGGAGGTTTTTAATAACAACCGTCACATTACCGGGCGTGCTTTTTATGAGCTTTGTGATTGTTGAGACGGGAAGGGCGCCCCTATGATAGAGTAGCTCCAGCACTTCAAATTGATTCATCGTAAGAGCATTTTTGTTGATAAATGAGAGCTCATATGCTCTTATTTTCCCAAATGTCCTCACGAGCAATATCCACGCCTGCATTGCTTTTGTCGTGCGTTTGTCGTATTGTTGTTCAAGTTTTAGTTTCATATTTATCCTTTTTTTTGAAGTAATAATACTACTAATTAGTAATAATTATAATAAATGGATAAAATTAATAGATAGATTTTATGATTTTAAAAGATTGTGTATCAATAAATTTAAGAGATGATATGCCGCCTATATAATCGGCGGCTACTTATACTATCTGTATCCGACGCTCTCATATCTGTTTTCATTTTTAATATACGCATCAATTTTTGATATTAGCTCATCTATATGTATCTGGGAGACATTTTTGCATAATTCATAATCCCAATCTTCACGCTTGGCGATTAAGTTGTCAATCTGTTTTTTAATGTCATTAAAATCATACACTATATCGCCCAATCCCAATTTTTTTAACATTTGCGCATTCATCTTCTTTTCGCCGTTTGTGGGATATATGAGACTTGGCACATTGTATTTTATAGCCTCGTTTATACCGTTCATTCCACCCGTTGAGATGAATATTTTAGCTTTTTGCAAAACTTTTATCTGGTTTACATATCGCTTGACGATAAAATTTGAAGGTATATCTTTTGCGTCGATATCGGCATTTCCGGTAAAAAGAATGGTAAAATCACTATTCTTTAGGCTATTAAATAGTCCGTAGATAAATTTTTTATCTTGTGACATCGTGCCCAGCGAAGCATAAATCAGGTTTTGGGGCAGCTCTTGCAAGTCGTCCTCAAAACTGTTTTTTCGCGCCAGTCCGCTTGGTCCGAGGAAAAAATAATTGTCGCCGAATTGCTCTCCGCCGGGCTGCAGTTTTCTATTAAACGACATAATATTGAACTTTTCTTTGTTCATAGTCATAGAGATAATGCCCGTTTTACTGAAATTTTTCAAACGTAATCTTTGTATTATCGTAGAAGGGATGAGATACGATTGCCTGAAAAAAACATCCGCAAATGCCTTTGCATAAGCCCAATAACTCTTGTCAAACATTTTATCTATCGCGACAAATGTATTAAATGAAATCGCCGGGATATTTAATATCTTGGCGATATACCGCCCCCACGAAGCTACATTGTCGTGTATTATCAAATCAGGCTTATGATCTCGCACTTCTGCCATAAGTTTTTTATTGATGATGGGAGTAAGCGAGAGAAACTGTTTGTAATTGCGCAGTAACTCTGCCGCAAAGTCAGTGGTCGTGACTGTCTTTACATCCAGCATACTCGCGTCAATTTTGTATTCCAAAAACTGTGCTCCCGTAGCTTCGATTTTCTCTTTAAATTCATTAATAGCATAATAGATAACGCGGTACCCGTGCAAAACCAATCTTTCGACAAAAAAGAGCGAGGGATTTATATGACCGTGCGCCGGTGTGCCGTAATATATAATTGTTGCCACAAATCCGCTCCCTAATATCTAAGCAACAGACTATTTGCCGTCAATCCCGCCGCCGTTCCCATAAATAAAACAGTATCGCCGCGCTTGATTTTGCCGTTGTCTACCGCCCATTTGAAAGCAAAAGGCACGGAGCCGCTTACCATATTGCCGTACTCTTTTATGATATTTATGTATTTGTGGGACGGAATCCCCAGTTTTTTCATAATCACATCCAACGCGGGGCTTGCTTGATGAGGGATAACCATATCGATATCATCAAGCGACAATCCGGCACTCTTAAGCGTATCGGCAAACAGATCAACTCCGATTTTAAAGGCAAGCACGAGCGCGCTTTTTCCTTCCATATGAAATTGAAATTTAGACTTTATCTTCTCGTTATAATGATACGGAGGGAAATTAGACCCGCCGCCCGCTATTTCAGTTAAATGCGCTCCTGATGAGAGTGTTATTTGATGGGCATAGAGAATCCCTATATCCGCATTTTCGCTCTTAGCGATTACCATACTAACCGCCCCGTCACCGAACAGTTCAAAACTGTGCCGTTCGTTTTCATTCAGCGCAAGGGACGCGACATCTCCGGAAACGATCAGCACCCTTTTAAAACGCCCCGATTGGATTTGCAAAGATACCAGATCCAGCGCTGTGATAAAACTCGTGCAAGTAGAGTTGACATCAAAAGCGGGCATACTTTTGTCTTTAGCTATGACCTCGTGGACAAGCGCTGCCGTGCAAGGAATGGGCTGCAAGCCGATAGTAACTGCTCCGACTACCGCGTCGATATCGTCTATCGTCATATTGGCATTTTTGAGCGCGTTGATAGCGCTTGCGCAAAGCAACTTTAAATGTGTCTCTTCCCCACTGATCCTAAAGCGTCGTCCGCCTGCAAAATCAACATAATTTTGTGGCAACGATGTGCCAATTCCTGCAATTTCTACATTTACCATAATATTTTCTCCACCCTTTTTAGTTTTCTGTTACGACTGTACTCATAATTTGCAAAAGTAATTTGCGGCAGTTTGAATTTGAAATGGTTGCTTAGCTTCTCAAATTCAGCCACAATTGCTCCTTTGCGATTCTCGTCTATATCATCTATCAATATCTCAACCTTATCAACAGCAATCTGCCTAACCCTATACTCGCCTATATTGTCGACAAACAACACGCACCGGCGTATAAAGTCGGGAAATATTTTCACTTTTTCGCCGCTCTCACCCTCAAACTCAAAAACATCATCCTGTCTGCCTTCGATCTTCTCTAACGCTAAAAATTTACTACCGCATTTGCACGGCTCGCTTTTTTCTACCAAAATGTCATTCAAGCGGTAGCGAATCATCGGCTGTGATCGGCGTTTTAAGTCTGTGATGATGGGGTAAAATCTATGTTCGTCTATCCACTCTTTTTCGATAACTATAAAGTCTTCGTTCAGATGCAATGTGCCGCATTCGCACGTCAAGCCTAAAAAACCTTCCGTACATTGATATACTTGATGGACAACAGAAACGCCAAACGCCTTTTTTATGATCTCGCTATCGTTTTCTTCTAAAATTTCCGCGATAGAGACGACTTTAATCGGTCTTATATTGGGGCTATGTTTGGATATCTCCAGCAGCATAGACGGCGGCGCGATAAGTATGGTGGGGTTGAACTCTTGTAACTGTGATATGTTATTTGCCATATCGCCGTACATATCGAAAAATTTAAATTTGATGATATTGGAGTGGACTGTTTCGTAAAGTTCACTATTTGCCCGCATAAAAAACGCGATTCTATTGCCAAATATCTTACCCTTGGGCAGCGCTTTTGCAAGAATAGTCCCTGCCCATAATGCGCGCTCTTTATCACTCACTACAAACACGCCTCTATGACCTGATGTGCCGGAGGAGAGCCCTATCGTAACTCCGTGCAGTTTTTTGCCGAATTCTCGAGTCTTCTCGCACTCAATCGCAAAAGCAAGTGCCTCATCTTTATCGATGCCTACGGTGTTTATCTCATTAAACTTCTCCATCATAATCTTTTTGTCGATGATTGGAATGTCAGCTTTGTCGGCATAAAACGGCGAATGAGTTCTAATGAATTTCATCTGCTCGTTATAGAGCCGCTGTGAGTATTTTCGCGTAAACCACCTTGCCTTGATAAAATAGAATAAAATCAATATCTTCTCAATCATAAATTCACCTCGTGTGTAAAGATAACTTCTACCCCGTCACTTATCATTTGTTTGATTTTCTCTTGCGAGCGCAAATACTCAGTGTAATTTGACTGAATCTTGCGTGCTATAAGTTTCATCGGCTTGCCAAGCAGATCGCCACCCCAGCAGCTATCGGCGGCATAAAGACGATTGTATTCGGAAAATAGTATACCGATTTGCCCCTCCGTGTGACCCGGCAAGTCAATCAAAATCACACTATTGTCTCCGAAAATATCAGCTTTTTGGGTTGTAACTATCCTATCTAAAAAATCATCCGGCAATAAATTTTTAAATACCAACAGGTCCTTGAGGCTGTTAAGCTCTTTTCGTGATATGATTATTTGGCTTTGCGGGAAATCTTTCAGTCCGCCGATATGGTCTGCGTGAAGGTGAGAAATGATGATAGTCTTAATTTGCGAAGGCAAAATGCCATCAAGTTCGAGTTGAGCCTTCAAACTGTCTTTATCTTCAAAATGGATAGGATTTAGCGCGTTATATATTTTGGAGATGATGCCGTTTTGCAAAACGCGCTTTGAATAGCCCGTATCAAACAGCATATAATCGCCATTGTGTTTGAACAACACTGCCGCCGCGGGGAATTGGCGTTTTTCATCTTTTTGCCCCTTAAATACCAGCTTCAGATTATTTGTGCAATATCCGCAATAATAAGTTTTGATGTTAGTTACTGTTTTTTCGCCGGTTGACATAAATATCAATCCCTTCCGTGATAGAGTATTGCGGTTTGTATCCCAGCTTTTCGCGCGCATTGGAGATATCAAGCGTTTGCGATGTCGCAAGCGTGCAGGCGATATATTTTGTAAGCAGAGGCTCACCCCTCAAAGGCAAAATCCGATAGAGGCTCTCCAACACTATAGCAATCCCATACGCCGCTTTAAAATTCAACCGCAAAAATTTAGGTTTAACGCCTATCTTGTCAAATATCTCATCCAAAATATCCTTAAATTTGATAGGTTCTCCATTTGTGATATTGAACACTTCGCCATTGATATTTTCGACCGTAGCTGCCAACCAAAGAGCCAAAGCAACATTTTCCACATATGTCACATCTATGATATTTTCGCCGCCGTTTATCAAAGGAACGCCTGCTTTGCTGTTTGCCGCTATCAAGCGCGGGAATATAGAGGTATCTCCCACTCCAAACAGTCCACGCGGGCGAATGATAACGGTGTACAACCCTTTCGCGTTTGCCTCGCGGATAATCTTTTCGGCCAGTATTTTACTTTTTATATAGTAATTCAAGTCGTTGGTAGGGTCAAAATCACTCTCTTCGATGTTGAATCTATCGTGTTTGCTTGAGTATATACTCGGCGATGAGACAAACACAAGCCGCCCTACACCGTTTTCTAAGCAGGCGCTAACCACATTTTGAGTGCCAAGTACATTTGCGTTATAAAAAGCGCTCCATTTGCCCCAAACCGTAGATAAAGCGCCAGCGTGGATAACGATATCAACATCTTTGGTCGCTTGCAAAATCTGCTCACGGTCGGTAAAATCACCGTTAATAAACTTGATATTTTGCGCCTCTAAATTCCGCCCCGCCGCTTCATTGCGCCCAAAAGCGATAACATCGTAATTTTGTTTGGCAAACGCTTCAACGACATATTTCCCTAAAAATCCGGTCGCACCCGTAACTAACACTCTCATTTTATCCGCCTTAGATTAAGAATATTTGCATGCATTAAATAAAATGGTAGATTGCGAATCGGCGATGTTTTGATGCTCAAATATTTTTGTTTTCCGGTCAAAAGCTGCCATTTCGCATAATATAATAGAGCTTTTATTTTTTTCACTATCAATAATTTTAAAAAGCTCGCCATAGGTAGTCGCATAATCAGTGACAATTGTAAATTTATGATTTCAAATATCCTGCCGCATTTTGCAGTTAATTGCCATAAAAGCACAACAAAAATTTGCTTGTCAAGAATTGTCATGTTTAATCAATTTGCCAAGCAATACCGACTTTTGCACCAGTACGATGTTGCGCTTGTAACTTATAGTTTTTTATAATTTTATAAATACAAATAAAAAGTTTATTTTTATCTAATGATAAATTGTCTTCAACAATTATATTCATTTAGCTTTTTTCGCTTTATAAACTTAAACATTGGTGTAAAACTCCGAATTTTGTGAGCATAGTTATATTTTTAGTTAAAATTATCGTGCAATTCTTACATAAAATTAATTAATTATAGCTTATTACTTAAAATTTCGTATCGTATTTTTATAAGTAACGGGTAAATAAACTGCGATATAAAGCCTTTGTATAGCCATTATTTGATTTGAAATTTATTTTCTTTTTATCGTCTTTCAACGCCCATTTGTACAGTAAAACGGCAAAATTGCATTAAGCGCGACAATTACATCGGCATTAAGATGGATATATACTTTTACCTTGCGACACTGTCAAGTATTTTGTCGCCAAATATGTTTTGAGGGTTAATTTTTTGTTTTTGGTGTAAGTGTTTTTGGTGTCGTTAAAAGTAAAACAGTTTTTATGGGCGAACGGCATTATCGCCCAATTTTAAAACTCGGAGCTTTTTATCTCTAACGAGCGCGGTAAATCCCAGCTTTGAGATATGCAATTTGAATTAATTGAATTGCTGAATTTTGCAGTATAGCTACAAAGAAAGATTTTTATGGGCTTTTGAAGTCGTTTAAGTTTAAGAAAAAAAGGGGTGGTACCTGAGGCCGGACTCGAACCGGCACGATATCGCTACCACCAGATTTTGAGTCTGGCGTGTCTACCAATTTCACCACTCAGGCGTGTTTGTAAAAAACGAAATGGAAATATATAAAAAAAAAGCTTAAGAACAGATTGTTCTTAAGCTTAAATGTGAAGATTGGGAGCTAAATTATTTAGATTTAGCTACGCTCTCTTTTAATTTTTTACCGACTTTGAATTTGACGGCTTTAGTTGACGGAACATCAACAACTTTAGTAGTTCCAGGAACTCTTGCCTTTCTAGCAGCACGCGTAGTTGTGCTGAAAGTGCCAAATCCTATAAAACTTACGCTCTCACCTTTAGTGAGGGCACTTTTAATAACCTCAAGAGCAGCGTCAACTGCCTTTTGAGTATCTTTTTTAGAAAGACCTGCCTTCTCTGAAACCGCCTGAATAAATTCTACTTTACTCATTTTTCGTCCTTGAATTAAGAAATATGCGCTGATTGTACAATTTTTTTTTGTAAAAGACAATAATTTTTAGAATAAAAATGCAAGAAAATGCGAAAAAATGGGTACAAAATGCGTTTTTTGGTACTTTTTATAAAGTTTTAGTGAAGACAAAGAGACTTTTTAGATTTTTTCTTTTACGAAATAGTGCATTTTTCTCACCCTAATTTGCGTAAAATTTACTTATAAAGCAAAGTTGGGTATAATCTCGCCTTTAAGAATAGCACAAAGGATATACCATTTTAAAAGAGGTATTTTTAATCATCTGCATTGCCGTTTTGGTCTTTTTGGGTATAGCCACCATCGCTCCGAATGCTTTGCTGGTCGGCTCGTACGGTACAGTGATAGGTGTCTGGAACCAAAATATATTTGGGTTTTTTGCGTACATTTATCCGTTTTTGCTTACGATACCTATATATTTTTTTTATAAACACCCAAAGATAAATATGCGCAAAGTGGAGATTTGTCTGGCG
Organism: Campylobacteraceae bacterium; assembly: GCA_031274495.1. Classification (GTDB taxonomy): domain Bacteria; phylum Campylobacterota; class Campylobacteria; order Campylobacterales; family Campylobacteraceae; genus JAIRKW01. The sequence goes on from JAISQB010000065.1 coordinate 11,716, forward strand.
ATTGCGTTGCTGTTTTTCGCGATATTGATGTTTCAGGCGTCTGTTTTGTCTACCTATAGGGGGCATTTGGGGATATCCATCATAGGCACTCTTGGACTATTTATCGGGACATTTGGCGTTTGGGTGTTTATCGTAGCTGTTGCAGCGCTATCATTTAGTGTGATATTTAGTTTTGAGTTTGAAGATGTTGTCGCGTTTATAAATGGAGTTTTTGGCAAGATGGCAGGCAAATACGCCCAAAAGTCCAAAGAGAAAAAAGAGATAGATGATAATCAATTTTTTGAAGATAAAAGCTTAAACGCGCTGGATGATCCGACTTTTTTCAGAAAACCTCCCAAAAAGATGCGTGCAAAAAAGGAAGATGCCGCCAAAGAAGAGTCTGATAATGATAGCGCGCCTACCACTAAAGCCCCGTTTGTCATAACAGAAGTGGGTGAAGAGGATGAAGATAGCGTACCGCACGTGCACGGCGTTGAGATATTAAACGAAGTGGCTGAAAATAGAAAACTTTTATCGCAGATAGAGCTTGGCAGCGCGCCAAAACCTAAAGATTACCGTCTGCCTCAAACAAACTTTTTAGCCGACCCGCCAAAGCGTGTGATGCATATAAATGAGAGTGAGATAGACAGAAAGATATCCGACCTTTTGGATAAATTAAGACGCTTTAAAATTGACGGCGATGTCGTGCGAACTTACGCGGGACCCGTTGTCACGACATTTGAGTTTAAGCCCGCACCTCATATAAAGGTTTCAAAGATTTTAACCCTGCAAGATGACTTGGCGATGGCTTTGATGGCGCAGACTATCCGCTTGCAAGCTCCGATTCCGGGCAAAGATGTCATCGGTATCGAAATACCAAATAAAAATATAGAGACGATATATCTAAAAGAGGTTTTGGAGAGCGATATATTTAAAAAATCCTCCTCCCTGCTTACTATCGCGCTTGGAAAAGATATAGTCGGCAATCCGTTCGTGACAGACCTCAAAAAACTGCCGCATCTTTTGATAGCGGGCACTACGGGAAGCGGCAAGAGTGTCGGTATAAACGCTATGCTCATTTCGCTGCTTTATAAAAACTCCCCCGATACTTTGCGTCTTATGATGATAGACCCTAAAATGCTCGAATTTTCCATATACAACGATATCCCGCACCTTTTGACGCCCGTTATCACGAGTTCTAAGCAGGCGATTATCGCTTTGTCAAATATGGTCTCCGAGATGGAGAGGCGATATAAGATTATGAGCCACTCAAAGACGAAAAATATCGAGAGTTACAACGAAAAAGCAAAATCCGAAAAGAGCGAAGTGATGCCTTATATAGTCGTGATTATCGACGAGTTGGCGGATCTTATGATGACAAGCGGGAAAGATGTGGAGGTCTATATCGCGCGTCTTGCTCAAATGTCAAGGGCTGCGGGTATCCACCTCATAGTCGCCACACAAAGACCATCCGTGGATGTGGTCACAGGCATCATCAAAGCAAACCTTCCATCACGCATAAGTTATAAAGTGGGGCAGAGGATAGACAGCAAAGTCATACTTGATATGCAAGGTGCGGAGTCGCTTTTGGGGCGCGGAGATATGCTATTTACGCCTCCGGGGACTATCGGCGTTATAAGGCTTCACGCGCCCTATACCAGCGAGCAAGAGATAGAGCGCATAGTTGAACATCTAAAGGCGCAGCGCCCGACAAATTACGACGAGAGCTTCTTAAAAGACAATAGCGAAACGCTCGGCAGCTCTTATAGCGGCGGCGAATATGTCGACAACGACGAGATAGACGAACTCTTTGAAGAGGCAAAACGCATAGTCTTAACGGAGCAAAAAACCTCCATAAGTTACATCCAAAGAAGACTTCAGATAGGCTACAACCGCGCCGCGAGGATAATAGAGCAACTTGAAAATATGGGCGTTTTAACTCCGCCCAACAGCAAAGGGCAAAGAGATATCATAATTTGATAGCAAGGTGTAAAGATTTGATACATAAACGCATATCTATGTATCAAATCCACCGAAAATATGCAAATTTTTACTCCATCCAAATCAAATCCTGATATCATAACGTAAAATAAATTTTACCAATTATATTTAAAAGGAGAATTGATGAGTGATTTTTTAAAAGAGTATCAAGAACAGATTAAGGCGCGTCAAAACGAGGGCATCCCGCCGCTTCCTTTGAGTGCTAAACAGACCTCCGAACTGGTCGAACTCCTAAAAAAGGGCGATGAGAACGGCGCGTATCTGTTGGAGCTGCTTGAAAACAGAGTCTTGCCCGGGGTGGATGAAGCGGCGTATGTTAAGGCTGCTTTTTTGAGCGATGTGCTGGAAGAGAAGATAAAATCCGCTTTTGTCTCAAAACTTCACGCAGTGGAGATTTTGGGGACTATGCTCGGCGGATACAATGTCGCCCCTTTAGTTGCGGCGCTCTCGAATAAAGACGAGGCGATAGCGCGTGCGGCAAGTGAAGAGCTTAAGCATATCGTATTAGTTTACGACGCGTTTTTAGAGATAGAGAAGCTCGCCTCTACCAATAAATTTGCAAAAGATGTCTTAGAGTCTTGGGCTAACGCGGAGTGGTTTACAAGTAGAGATAAACTTCCCGAAAAATTGACACTGGCGGTTTTAAAGGTAAACGGCGAGACAAATACGGACGACCTAAGCCCCGCAAGCGAAGCTTTCACAAGAAGCGATATCCCTCTGCACGCCAACGCTATGTTAAATAAAAAGATGCCCGAAGCCCTAAAAAACATCAAAGAGCTGCAAGCAAAAGGCTACGAGGTCGCTTATGTGGGCGATGTCGTTGGAACGGGAAGCAGCAGGAAGTCGGGCATCAACTCCATACAGTGGCATATAGGAAGAGATATAC
>JAISQB010000070.1 GCA_031274495.1 Campylobacteraceae bacterium
GCTAACTTGAAAGACTCCACCGCCCATTTTTCATAACTTTGCTTTTTGCTCTCGCGCAGAGGATAGCCCTCTTTGAAAGCAGCTTCGTCCACTTGTATGATTTTTATGTCAGCGTTTTGCAGGTCCTCTATCTCGTTATGGAGCACGAAAGCGAGCTGTTTTGCGGTCTCTTGCCTTGGTATATCGTCTCTCACAAAGGACCAGTTGAGTATCGTAACGGGACCTGTGAGCATACCTTTTACCACTTTTTTCGTCAAAGACTGCGCGTAGGTTATCCATTTGAGCGTCATCGGTTTTGCCCTTGTGACATCTCCGAAAAGTAGCGGCGGCTTCACGCATCTGCTGCCGTAGCTTTGCACCCAGCCGTTTTGCGTAAAGGCGTACCCCTCAAGCTGTTCGCCAAAATACTCCACCATATCGTTTCGCTCAAACTCCCCGTGCACCAATATATCAAGCCCTATCTCCTCTTGGATTTTGACGCACTCTTTGATGTAGTTTTTTATACTATCTTCATACGCCTGTGGTGAAATTTCGCCCTTTTTAAACGCGCTTCTTAAGTTTCTAAGTTCGCTCGCTTGAGGAAAAGAGCCTATCGTGGTGGTGGCAAGGGGCTGATAATTTAAAACCTCTTTTTGTATCTTTATGCGCTCTTCAAAAGGTAAGCCTCTTTTGGTGTTTGTAAAAGTTTTGAGCTTCTCCCAAAGGGCGCTATTGTGTATCTTTGGCGAATTTTTTCTTGATATGTTGGCTTTTTCATTGGCTTCTATCTTTGCTTTATCGCCGCTATTTAGGGCTTCACCGCTGAAAAGCTTCGTTATCAGTGAGATTTCGTCCAATTTCTCAAGTGCAAATGATAGCCACTCTTTTATGTCGCTATCTATCTTATCTTCGCGGCACAGTGAGTAGGGAGTGTGTAAAAGTGAGCAGGAGGTCGAGACTATGACACGCTCTTTGCCTACCGCTTGGGCTATCTTTTCTAAAGATGTAACGGTGCTTTTTATATCGCTTATCCATATATTTCTGCCGTCAACCACGCCCGCCAACAGGTACTTGCCATTTAGACTTTTTAAATTGTCCGCGTTCTCTTTGCCGTGCACAAAATCAAGCCCTATGCCCCAGATATCCGTACCCGCCAAAATCTCCACGCTATCTTTGTCGACATAATCAAAATATGTCTGCACTATAAGTTTTAGCTTCGGGGAGACTTTTGAGAGCCGCTCGTATGTTGATTTTAAAAGCCCCTTTTGCTCTTGCGTCAAGTCGGTCACCGCGATAGGTTCGTCAAACTGCACAAACGCTTCGGCGTCTACCAAAGCGATGGCGCGCAACAGCTCCTCATAAACATTTAACACCTTCTCAAAAAAGTCATAAGGCTTCGTCTCATCCACGCTTTTTGACAGACTCAAAAAGGTCAATGGTCCTATGATATTTATCTTCGGTGTCACATTAAGCGCTTTTGCCTCTTTGTATTCGCTAACTATCTTAGAGGCGTTGAGGGCGAACTTTGTGTCGCGGGAGAGTTCGGGCACTATGTAGTGGTAGTTCGTGTTGAACCATTTGGTCATCTCCAAAGCCCTGTGATTTTTGTCGCCCCGCGCCATAGCAAAATATAACGCCAACTCATCTTTGATATCGGCAAATCTTTGCGGTATAACCCCCAAGATGACTATCATATCGAGCATATTGTCGTACAAGCTGAAATCATTCACACTCACCAAATCTATCCCGCTTTGGTGGTTAAGATGGCGCAATCGCAGCTCCCCGGCGACCTTTAAAAGCTCCTCTTTGGTCGATTTGCCCGCCCAAAAAGCCTCAAGGGCGAACTTCAACTCTCTTTGTTCTCCGATCCTTGGAAAACCTACAATACTATTTTTTGGCATATCTGTCCTTTTTATTGAAAATTTTATGAATGTGTATGTGGGGTTTGGAAAAAACGGGAGGGTGGATGCCTGAGCGGCAAAAGTTGTAAAATAGACGCCTGTGAATCTTGGCTAATTTATATTTTACACTGCGCAGGGCGCTTTGCACACGGCTGGAAAATAACAATAGTAGGATTTGGTTGTCGCACTCATCGCTTGGCGGGTCGTTTTCGCACCCGTCCTCTTGGTCTTTGTTCGTTTTGGTAAAAAATAGCCCGACTTTTACAAAACAGCTATGCAATTTCGCCGCGTTAGAGTACGCCTGTATAGCTGCTAAAGTGAAATAATTTTTACCAAAACCCTTAGGTGTTATCAAGAAAGTCGCATCCTTTAAGAATATAGCCGTGATATTAACAATAGTTTGCTTTGCATAAAATAAACTGTGTGAGGGCTTGTTTTGAAAACGGATATTTGGAATTTTGCGGCGAAGAAGTAAAATGACGAGGTGCGAAATACAACTTTTGTGTCAGTTCTGTACAAAAATCACTTTTGGGAACTAGACGGAACACCGGCATTTCAATACACCCCTTGTGTCGGTTCCGCGTACTGGAAAAGTATAAACCTTGCAAACCGTTGGGGGGGGGTTTAAATACACCCTTTGTGTCAGTTCTACTTGCGCATTAATCGCTTACTTCAATGTGACATCCGCTTTCGCCAAATACGCCGCTCTTATCTCCTCTTCAAGCTCTTGCCATCTATCCGCACTTTTCCAAGCTAAGTTTGGCGTTAGTCCGCAGGCTTGGGAGGCGATGACGGGTTTGTTTGAAGTGATAGCAAGTAGCAAGCCTCTGGGACAGTGCTCCACTACTGCGGGCAATACGGCAATATCACAAAGGGCTACCCCTTCTCTCATAGAGCGGACATCGCGCGTTTTTATTCCGCTCCAAAAATTGTCGCTCTCTTTGGCTGAAGGCGGCAGTAATAGCTCAAAGTCAAAGCTATTTTTTAAATCTTTTAGTATGTTATTCAAGGCTATGCGTAGTTCAAATATGCCTTTTCTTGCCAAAGATGCCCCCGCCAAAAGTATCCTAAAATGCCCATCATTGTTTGGAATGTTTTTTACGGGATTTGGCAGCTGCCACTCCAAAGGCACGTCGCGTGAGGAGGCAAATTTTAGGATTTGCGCGTGCGGAGTTATGAGCTTTGAAGCTCCTGATAACGCTTCGTTTTCGGCTTCCACAAGCCATTTTGGAGCGCGAAAATCTCCCGATGTCGGTATCTCTTTGCCATAATCGCTCTCCCCGTGCCGTTGCCACTCCTCATCAAGCCTCTTTTCTATCTCGCAAATGGGCAAAGAGGTCATCAGCACATCATATTTGCGCCCCGCCAACTCGCCCTCAAGATAGAGCCAAATCAGAAGATTTTGCGGGATGACAAGGTGCATATCGGAATCGTTTAGTTTTTTGGCGAAGTGTTTGGCTATGTAGATATATCTCGCGTTTTGGGCGACGGGCAGGGGGTGTTTGCGCCAATTGTAAAAATTTTTGACGCTTTTGGGCGATATTTTTGAGCGCTTAAGCTCCAAATCCCCAAGCAGCATATGATACCGCCGCAAAAGCTTTGAGGTGAAATTTGCTATGCGCGTATCTATCGGGGGATTTTTGAATGTAGATATCAACCTGCCCTCCGCCTCAGCACCGCGCCATTCGGCGAACTCTACCCACTCCTCATCCGTCGCAAGATGGGTGATTTGGTCGTGTAGCGGTATATCGCCCGTGTGCAGATAACAGTCGATGCGCCCACATTGTGTGCAGTCGCCCAAAGCGTCGGGGGTGGATTTTGATGTCGTGGTGTCAAGAGCCTCGCTTGGCGCATCTGCAAAAATTTGCACCGTCAGGGACTTTTCATCCATCTTTACGCATATCTGCCAAGCACAGGAAAAACGCAAACGCAAATCAAGATAGTTCCAAAATACCGTAGCGTCGCGCCCGCATTCTGCCAAAGAGCCTTTTATCACTTGCGAATGCGGGTGGCGCTCGATGATTTCAAGACCGGCTTTCACAGCGGCGTCATATATGGCGTTTGTCAGCTGACATATCCCTCCGCCCACATTTGGGATGATGCACTCCTCGCGCAGTTCGCGCCCCACCACAAAGCCGCACCTTTTTGTGAGTTTACCGACTTGCTTCCAAAAGCTAAAAACTTCTCCCTTGGGCACGACGATGCCATCTAAGCGCTTGATGGCTATGCGGATGTTGTGGATCTTGCCCGCTATCAGCGCTTTTGAGGTATCTTCACCTGTCCATAAAAGCGATGTGGATGTCGAGAGGAGATTGGCGTTTTGCAGTGTCTGTTTTGGTTTGTATGCCGATACGGGGTGAAGGATGTCGCTTAAGAGGCGTTTTCTTTGCAAAACCCACGCTTTAAACGCAAACATAACTCCGTGAGCGCGGGTAGGCAGTGCGGCACCTGAGACTTTTCTTTGAGACGATTTCATCTATCCCCCTAAGAGCTCGCCTCTATTTTTATCTTGCTAACGAGGCTCTTTTTTGAAAAACTTTTGAAAATAGTTCATAATAGCGACCGGACCGATAACGACCAAAAAACCGATAGGTATACTAAGCACCAGACAGATGGGAAAGATGATGATGGGGTGCACAAATGTGCCAAAAAAACGCATCAAAAGCACAAACACTATCACGACAAACGACCACATAAAAAGCTGCCCGATGAACTCTTCTATGAAGTTGCTTAGTTTTCTATTTCTTGATTTTGGCTCCATCACCGCTTTCTCGCTCAAGCTTTAGCCTTAGCCTGTTTTTTCCACTCTTTCTCAAATTTTTTGCGTTTCAGGTAAGAGAGTTTTTCTATAAAAAGGTGTCCTCTTAAATGGTCTATCTCGTGCTGTAGCGCCACAGCCATAAAATCTTCGTAAGTTTTTGTATGTTCATCGCCATTGCGGTCGAAAAATTTCACCGTTATCTTTTGAAAGCGCTCCACATCTTCGTAAAAATTGGGCACGCTAAGGCAACCCTCCTGAAAGATGATGACCCCCTCGCTCTCTATGATTTGCGGATTTATCACCTCCAGCAAATCCTCTTTGTTCTGCTCCCCCTCCTCGTTTACGGGGTTTATCACAAGGGCGTTCAGCGCGATACCCACTTGTATAGCCGCCAAACCCACGCCGTTTTTATGCAGCATCGTCTCATACATATCGTCTAAGAGGGCGTGCAAACTCTCGTCAAACTCTTTCACATCTTTTGAGACGGTTCTTAGCTTTGGGTTCGGGTAGGAGATAACTTCTCTAATCATCGGGCAATCTCTTTCGCGCTATTTAAAACTTTTTTCCAGCACTTTGTCGATAAGTCCGTACTCTTGTGCCTCTTTTGCGCTCATAAAAAAGTCTCTGTCGGTGTCTTTGGCTATCTTTGCCGTTTTTTGTCCCGTGTTTTTCGCCAAAATATCATTTAACGACTCTTTTATGCGCAAAATCTCTTTTGCCTGTATCTCTATATCAGTCGCTTGTCCCTGTGCGCCGCCTAAAGGCTGGTGTATCATAATGCGGGCATTTGGCAGGGCAAATCTCTTGCCCTTCGTCCCGCAGCTGAGCAAAAACGCCCCCATAGACGCCGCTTGTCCGATGCAGATAGTGACAACATCGGGCTTTATATAGTTCATCGTATCGTATATACTAAAGCCGCTTGTTACGACGCCGCCGGGAGAATTGATATAAAAATAGATATCTTTCTCCGGATCTTCCGCCTCCAAAAAGAGCATCTGCGCGACAATAGAAGAGGCGACATCGTCGTGTATCTCGCCGCTTAGCATAACTATCCTATCTTTTAAAAGCCTCGAATAGATATCATAACTGCGCTCGCCGCGTCCCGTCTTCTCAATGACCATCGGAATGTAATAGCTCATTATTTGCCTTTGTTCGCTTTGTCAAACAGCGTCTGAAAGAGTTTGTCCTCTATCATTGCCATTTTTATAGCGGGTAAAACGCCCTGTTTTTTGTAATTTTCAAAGTGCGCTTTGGGTTCTTGCCCGTACTGTAACGCCTCGTAATAAATCATCTGCGTAACCTCTTTGTCCGACACGCTTATACTGTTTAAAAGCGCCAGTTCATTCACGATAAATGTAAGCCTCACGCTATCCTCAGCGTCGCTTCTGTAACTCTCTCTTTTATCTTTGACCTTCTGGGCGTCTTTTTTGTACTCTTCCAACTCATCCTTGTCGATATTGACAAACGCGTTTCTAAAGTGGATATCTATCTCTTGTTCTACGATATTTTCAGGCAGGTCAAATTTGAACTTTTTGACGATCTCATCGACAAATTTTGGCTTCAACTCTTCGTTATAAAGTTTTGAGATTTTTTCGCGCTTTATCTGCTCGTTTATCCTCTCTTCAAGCATCTCTTTGGTTGGCTCTTTCTCTTGCGGCAGCAATCTTTTTAGTGTCGCCTCGTCAATTTCAGCGGGGATATCTCTCTCTTTTATCTCGTGGAGCGCTACTTTGAAGGTCGCCTCTTTGCCGGCTAACTCTTTATTGCCGTAGCCTTCCGGAAAAGTTGCTTTGATATCTTTCTCTTCAAGCGCTTTCATACCGACAAGCCCCTCTTCAAAGCCGGGTATAAAACTTTTGCTGCCAACTTCCAGTGTATAATTTTCAGCCTTGCCGCCCTCAAACGGGGTATCTCCCAAAAAGCCCTCAAAGCTTATGAGCGCGAAATCTCCGTTTTTGAGTTTTCGTTTTGTCGCGATGGATTTCAGGGGAGCTGAGACTTTAAGAAGCGAATTTATCCTCTCGTCAACCTCCTCTTTCGTGGCGGATGGGATTTGAAACTCAGGAATACACTCTTCGTATCCGTCAAGTTTAATCTCCGGCTTGAAAGAGATTTTTAATTCTACCTCAACGCCGTCCTCTTTTCTGTCAAATTTCGTGAACAACGGCTCGCCCACGACGCTCTTTTCATCAACGCCAAGCTCTTTTACAGCCGCGTCGTAAAGCTCTTTTACAGCCTCTTGCTCGGCGTCTGCTTTCACTTTGTCGCCATATCTTTTTTTCAACACGGCGGGAGGGACTTTTCCTTTTCTAAAACCATCTACTTTCGCGTCTTTAGCTAAAACTTTTAAGATTTTATCCTCTTTTGCTTGTATCGTTTTGTTGTCTATCTTTGCCGCCGCGCTGGCATTGGCACCATTTAATTTTATCGCCTTAATTTCCATATATTCCTCTTCAGTAAAGAAAATTTCTTGTGAATATAACAAAGTTTTCTTTAATAACTGATTTATGCGCCCCCATTCTCTTTACTTGTCAACGGTTTTTTAGTAAAATTACCTCCTTATCTTAACAAAACGGTACAATTATGAAAAAATCAAAAACAGCAGAGTTTGAAAGCGCAGTCAAAAAAATTTTAGAGCTTATCGGTGAAGACTCATCCCGTGAGGGACTTTTGAAAACCCCATCTCGCGTGGCAAAAGCGTGGGAATTTTTGACGGAAGGGTACGCCCAAGACCCCAAAGCCGTCCTAAACGACGCACTTTTTCAAAGTTCTAACAATGAAATGGTCCTTTTGCGCGATATAGAGTTTTACTCTATGTGCGAACATCATCTTTTACCCATCATCGGGCGCGCCCACGTGGCTTACATCCCAAACGGCAAAGTGGTCGGGCTCTCAAAAATCCCCCGTATGGTCAATGTCTTCGCACGCCGCCTCCAGATTCAAGAGCAGCTCACCGAGCAGATAGCGGCAGCCATAGATGAAGTTATAAAGCCAAAAGGTGTGGGCGTCGTCATAGAGGCGCGCCATATGTGTATGGAGATGAGAGGCGTCGAAAAGATAAACTCCACGACCACCACCTCCGCACTTCGGGGCATTTTTATCAAAAACACAGACACAAGAAAAGAGTTTTTCTCGCTCATAAACGCCAATCTTGATAAGAGATTTTAGCAGCGCCGACGGACGGAATTTACGAGGCGCGGCGGGTGGATAGCTTAAATTTTATACAATTAAATAAAAAATTCGAATGGAATTTTAATTTGCTTTTAAACAATCTTTCCTTATCATACGCTATTAAAAAGACAAAAAATATCCTAATTAAAAAGGGATTTTTTCAGGAGCTGTTAAAAAGATGCGAATTTACCTTGACAACAATGCGACAACGATGGTTGACCCGCAAGTTTTTGCGCTGATGGAGCCGTTTTTCACGCAAAACTACGGCAATCCCAACTCTTTGCACGCGTTCGGGAGCGACACTCACCCCGCTTTGCGCAAAGCCTTAGACCAACTATATACCGGCTTTAACGCGGGCAACGAAGACGATATAGTCGTCACTTCGTGCGCTACGGAGAGTACAAATTGGGTCGTTAAGGGCGTCTATTTTGACCATATACTAAATAAAAATAAAAATCACATCATCACCACAAGCGTCGAGCACCCCGCGACCATTATGTCCTGTAGATTTTTGGAGAGCCTTGGGGTAAGAGTTACTTACTTGCCCGTAAATAACGAGGGTGTGGTAGAGATAGAGAGCCTAAAAGAGGCGATAGATGATAAGACGGCTCTGGTTTCTGTTATGTGGGCGAATAATGAAACGGGGATGATTTTCCCGATAAAAGAGTTGGCTGCTATTGCCCACGAAAACGGCGCGCTTTTTCACACGGACGCCGTTCAGGCGGTGGGTAAAATCGGCGTTGATGTAAGAGCTGCGGATGTTGATCTGATGAGCTTTTCGGCGCATAAATTTCACGGTCCCAAAGGGGTCGGCGGGCTATACATCAAAAAGGGCTGTAGGGTCACGAGCCTTTTACACGGCGGCGAACATATGGGCGGACTTAGAAGCGGCACGCTAAATGTCGCGGGTATCGTCGGTATGGGCAAGGCACTGGAACTTGCGAACGCATATATGGACTTTGAAAACAGTGAAGTGAGGAGATTGCGCGATAAGTTTGAAGACGCGCTTATATCGGTGTCTGATGTATTGGTCGTGGGTAAACGCGAACACCGCGTGCCAAATACGATTTTAGCGAGCATCAAAGGCGTCGAGGGTGAGGCGATGTTGTGGGATTTGAACAAACAAGGGATAGCGGCAAGCACGGGAAGCGCCTGTGCAAGTGAGACTTTGGAGTCAAACCCCGTTTTAGAGGCGATAGGGGCGGATAAAGAGTTAGCTCATACCGCGGTTAGATTTAGTTTGAGCAGATTTACGACCGAAGAAGAGATAGATTTCGCGATAGATGTGACGACAAAAGCGATAAAGCGTCTGCGCGATATATCAAGCTCATTCTCTTATGCCCCGTCGTGGCACAAAAGCAGATTATAGAAAGGATGATAAAATGGCAAAATCAGATTTGATAGGCGGCTCCATTTGGGAAGAGTACAGCCATAAAGTAGCCACGCTTATGGATAACCCAAAGCACAGAGGCGAGATAACCGAAGAAGAGGCAAATGCCCAAGGATTAAAACTTATAGTGGCTGATTTTGGCGCGGAGAGCTGCGGGGACGCCGTTAGATTATACTGGGCTGTAGACCCGCAAACGGATATCATAAAAATCGCGAAATTTAAAAGCTTCGGCTGTGGAACGGCGATAGCCAGCTCCGATACGATGGCAGAACTTTGTATGGGTAAAACGGTAGATGAAGCGGTAAAGATCACAAATCTTGACGTTGAATTTGCTATGCGCGACACGCCCGATACCGCCGCTATTCCTCCACAAAAAATGCACTGCTCGGTAATGGCTTATGATGTCATCAAAGCCGCCGCCGCACAATACAAAGGTGTGGATGCAGCCAGCTTTGAAGATGAGATAATCGTCTGCGAATGCGCACGCGTAAGCCTTGGCACCATCAAAGAGGTGATACGCCTAAACGACCTAAAAACAGTTGCGGATATCACAAGATACACAAAAGCGGGCGCCTTTTGCAAATCCTGTATAAAAGAGGGCGGACACGAGAAGAGAGAGTACCACTTGGAGAGCATTTTGAAAAATGTAAGAGCAGAGATGGATTTCGAGCAGGCGGCAAAAGAGGCGGCTTGCGGCACGGGCTACGAGACAGCGTTTAAAGATATGAGCGTCATACAAAAATTCAAAGAGATAGATAAAATCTTAGACGAGCAAATTCGCCCGATGCTTGTTATGGACGGCGGCAATATGGAGGTGATAGATGTTAAAAACAGCGGCGAATTTACCGACATCTACATAAGATATCTGGGAGCTTGCTCGGGATGTGCAAGTGGTGCGACTGGGACTTTGTTCGCGATAGAGTCCGTATTGCAAGAAAAGCTCGACCCAAATATCAGAGTTTTGCCTCTTTGATAGGAAGCTATACGCCTAATTAATTTTATCTTTTTAATATATATTTTGCACCGTTTTAGTACTATTACCATATTGTTTTTAAAAAACGGAGGGGAAATATGAAAAAAGTACTATGTGCGGCGATTTTGGGGCTGCTTTTTGTGGGATGTGCGGGGGTAGTGAGTCAAAAAACCGCCGACTTAAATGTGAGTGATTTATCAAACTCATCGTGGACTCTTGTGGAGATTTCCGGAAAAAAACCGGACATTAAAAAAATACCCGAGATTCGATTTTTAGAAGATAGGGCGGCGGGCTTTAACGGCGTGAATAATTTTGGCGCGAACTATAAACTTTCCAATGGCAAGCTCATCTTTTCGCAAATGGTAGCAACGCAGATGGCCGCACTCTCTCCCGAGCTTTCAAAGCTGGAAAAAGAGTTTACAAATGTGCTTTTAAATGCTGTCTCATTTGAGGTAGATGAGGATTTTTTAACTATCCGGTCAACAAACGATACGCTTTTTTTCAAAAAAATACGATAGAGTACCTATGTTTTAAGCGCAAATAAAATATATGCGCATTTTAAAATAAAGGATTTTTATGAAAAAGACAGCGTTATTTTTAGTCTGCATCGGTATGATGAGCGTGTATGCCACCCCTTGCGAAGAGGTCATAGAGATGATATCAAACAAGATAAAGGCAAACGGCGTTAGCGCATTCACCCTTGAAGCAATCGACAAAGGAAGCCCGACTGACGGCAAAATCGTCGGCGTATGCGGCGAAGGGACAAAAGATATAGTCTACAAACGAGGCAACGCCCAAACCGCCGCTAACACAACCGCGGAGTAGTTTTGCGATAATTATATGCGCGATGAGGATAAATTTCCAATCGCGCCCTACTCTGTTTTCATCTCATACATTTATATTTTCATTTACAATTTTTATCAAAATCAATAAAGCCAATAAACATCCTCTCGTTCTGTTATATGCACTATTTTTGTAAAATGCAAATTATTTTGACACTTGATATTGACAATATAACTGTTATAATATATAATGCCGCCATAAATTGAATGAAAAGGAGTAGGTATGAGTACGGAAACTTTTACTCTTGATGAACTCTGCCAACTTGTGAATCTCGATAAGCGGACAATCCGCTACTACATACAGATAGGGTTAGTCCCGCGCCCGATTGGCGAAACTAAAGCGGCGCGCTACTCAAACGCTCATCTTGAACGCCTTTTATTGGTCAAAAAATGGCGAGATAGCGGGCTCTCGTTAGAGCGCATAGCCGAACTATTTGACGACGATAAAACACCGCCAATCACAGCGCGGCGCTTGCGACGAGGCGAGGTAGAGGTGCGTAGCCATATAACCGTTTGTGCGGGCGTGGAGATACAGATTTCACCCGCCCAGTCCGAGCTTACGACTGAACAAATTCGGGAATTAATCCGCCAAATATCAGCATTTGCAGAAACTTTTACTAAGGAGAAATGATGAGCACATATAGGCAAGAAAGCTTTTACTCTCTGGAGAGCGTTGAGGGTAAATCCGTCGCGCTTAAATCGGTCGAAGTTGTCGGCAAAGTCGAAGGCTGGACATTGACAAAAACGATTCGCCAGCGCTACCGCAATGATGAACGCGAAACAATAGAAGTTGTCTACTCATTTCCGTTAGCCTACAATGAAACGCTACTGTCTATGACAGTTACCATTAACGGCAAAAACCTTTCAGCGCAAGTGATGGAGAGAAAAACAGCAGCGCAAAAATATGAAAAAGCGATTGAAGATGGCGATTCGCCTATTATGGTAGAAATCATAGCCGATGGTATCGCTTCCGTAAATCTTGGCAATCTACCCTCCGGCACTGAAGTGGAACTGAAGATTGTCTCCGCATTGCCTTTGCACTTTACGCAAGGTAGCATTCGTCTTATGTTGCCTTCCACAATCGCACCGCGCTATGGTGACCCAATCAGACAAGGCGGACTGCGTGAACACGATGCTATCGGCGTAGATTTAAGCGTTGAATATCCGCTGAATGTAAGAGTTGAGCTGGAAGGGGTAGCGGCAAATGCGGCACTCTCTTCGCCAAGTCACAGCTTGCGCGTTATGCGCGATAAAGAGACGACTATTGTAACAGTAGCAGAAAAAGCCTTTCTTGACCGTGATTTTATTCTTATCCTTGACAACTTAACGCAAACCTCCACCGCACTTTTCGCGCAGGATGGCAAAGAGTATATGGCACAGGCAACCTTTTATCCGCCGCTTGCCGATAATGCTGATGCCGTAACGCTAAAAATCTTAGTCGATTGTTCAGGCTCTATGGGAGGCGATAGTATAACAACCGCCAAGCGAGCTTTGAAGCGTATAGCAAGCGAACTCAACGAGTTAGACTTTGTCTCATACAGCCGCTTTGGCAGTACAACGCAACACGATTTTTCAACGCCTAAGCGCTATACGGACGCACTTTCAAAAGCACTTAACGCTACGATTAATGCAACTGACGCCAATCTTGGCGGCACAGATATGGAAGGTGCGCTTTTGGAAGTTTTTAAACTAAAATGTGCCAAAAAGAGTCCGCCTACTTGCGTATTGCTAATTACCGACGGTGAAATTTGGAGTACAAAAAGCGTTATAGACGCGGCTGTAAAATCAAATCAAAGAGTTTTTGTGATAGGGGTAGGAGCGTCTGCGGCGGAACATCTTTTGCGCGATTTGGCAAAACAAACCGGCGGTGCTTGCGAAATGATTTCTCCAAATGAAGCCGGAGAAGAGGCGATAGCGCGGATGTTTTACAGAATGCGCGGAGCGGAGTTAAAAAAAGTCGAAATCAACTGGGGGCAAACGCCGCTTTGGCAATCCAAACTGCCATTAAGCGTTTATGGCGGCGAAACTTTACACATTTACGCACAGTTTAAGACACCGCTGACCAAAGCGCCGATTTTATCTTACATTAACACAGGCGGTGATAAAAAAACATTATCAGCAGAAGCGATAACACAGACGCAAAATCCTATGCTTACGCGGCTTGGCGGAGCAAGAAGACATAGTGAAACAACCGTTGAAAAGAAAAAGTTGGCACTATCACTACGCTATCAACTGCTTACGCCTCAAACCGCACTATTTTTGGTTTATGAACAAGCAAAAAAGATAAGCGGCACGCCAACATTGCATCAAGTCCCACAAATGCTTGCCGCAGGCTGGGGTGGGACTGGCACTATTAATCCACTACTTGATGGTGCGCTTCAAGCCCTTACTCTATGCAGAAGCCAACCGGACGATAAAGAGCTTTATCTAACTATGGAAAGGGACTTATGTGCCGTCGGGAAGCTCCGCCCCAGAGTAGGAAGAGAGCTTAAAGCATACATTGAAGGAGACGCCCCATCATCCAACAATATTATCAGCGTTTTAACTAATGTACGAAAAGAGGAGTTTTTGACGCTATATCGTAATGAAAATTTGGTTGACGAGCTTATGTCGGGTGGAAAATCTACTGTCGAAAAAGTTGCAAAACATCTCTTGTTGCGAAATAGTTGGCTTAATTTTACTCCACCCAAAATGATAGAAGCAAAACGACACAAAGTAACACCATATCGCCAAGAGCTACTTGGACAACACTATGCCGATATAGGAGAAATTATCGCTATTGATATATATGTAGGTGAAGAGTGCGACTCTATTTTGATAGGCTACGATACCAAAAAGGGCGTTTTGGCAATTATCGCGCCTAATGAAGATAAAGATATCCTGCTCACATCTGTTTTGAAATGCTATTCGCTATGCAAAGTGGTCAACCGCAAAAAACTATTGCGCGATCTTGGTCTGCCAACAAAAACTAAATTTGTCCCTGTAGTGCTTGCTAATAAAAATGCGAAGATTGAAAAGAAGATAAAATATCCGTTTTCAGCCCTTTTGATAGAAAAATTGGGAGTAGTTATCGTGTTAAAATAGCGACCACGCCCACTGTTAGCAAAATTACGCTAACGGTGGGTTTCTATTTTTATGAGTTTGAATATATTATAAAAAGTATACTACTTAGATCGTGAAACACGAACTACTATTTTTCCAAATAGAGTTGATGCCGTCTCTTTAATTGTCTCACCTGTTTTCTTGACCTGCGATATCGCGTCATTCCCTTCAATTGCCGCATTAAGTGCAAATAATGATTGATGAGCTTCCATAGGCATAGAAAATGGCAAATCTTTATATGGGGCGGGTTGCAGTGTTGCATCAATTCCCAAGTGATAAGCTATACCGGCACTCGCACCTTGTGCTAATTTATTGGCAACCTCATCTTTCATCTCTTTTAGTTTGTCCCAAAACTCCGACCTCTCCTCTTTGGAGAGTTTATTGCAAATGATATCTGCAAAATCAGCAAGAGCTAAAATCGATCCCTCAAAAATAATACCGGCGATAATAGAGTGGGTAAGTATAGAACGATGCTCTCCAACCCCAAATAAATCTATATCCGCATCAGGAATACCACCGTTACCATCCAAGCCACCGGAACCCATTATAAAACCTAACCCCAAAGCTAAGATGCCCGATGCGTTTTTCTTTGGATTATCCAAGATATTCTTTTTTAATCCATTAACCGTTTTAGTCGCACAAGAGATAAATTTTACTCCCGACTCACGAACCGCTATAGCCCTATCTTTAATATGCGAAATAAATCTTTTTTTTATAATAGCAAAAGTTATATCTTTTACCTCTTCGGATACACTATAAACAATAGACTTAGCTAAAATGCCAAAATTCGCCAATCTTCTGACGCCTATTGCCGGAAATCGCAAAGTAGAGTTTAATGCCCATTTTTTCATATCGTCAGAATTGGTGCGCTGAATAGCCAATTTCAGTTCTGAAAACAATATTTCATACGACATATACTTCCTTATTTAATATTAAATCAAATATGGATTATAAAACTTTAACACTTACGATTTCTTTATATCAACAACTCATATATTTCAAAACTACTTTCAATAGTTTTAGTTATTTGGAAGCAGAGCCGAATATCTTTCTAACAAGTATATAAAACAGCGGTACGAAAAATATCGCTAACGCGGTGGCGCTTATCGTGCCGCCCATTACTCCTGTGCCTATGGAGATTCTGCTGTTTGCGCCCGCACCCGTGGATATGGCAAGCGGTAAAACTCCGGCCACGAAAGCGAGCGAAGTCATCAGTATCGGTCTAAGTCTCAAAGCAGCCCCTTCAACGGCGGCGGCGAAGAGCGGTTTGCCTTTTTTGTGCGCGTTTTCTACAAATTCCACTATCAAAATGGCATTTTTAGACGCCAGTCCCACAGTCGTCAAAAGTGCCACTTGAAAATAGACATCATTGTCAAGCCCCCTAAAATAGGCAGCCGCGACAGCTCCTATAATACCAAGCGGTATGACCATCAACACCGAAAACGGTATCGACCAACTCTCATAAAGCGCGGCAAGACATAAGAACACTATCAAAACCGATATCGAGTAGAGCGCGAAGGATTGCCCACCGACCAATCTCTCCTGATAAGATAGTCCGCTCCACGAATGCACCGTGCTTTGCGAGTGCTTGAGCGCGATTTCGCTCATCTCGTCCATAGCCGTACCCGAACTAACACCAAACGCCGCCGCACCCTGCAACTCATACGACGCAAAGCCGTTATATCTTGCTAAGCTATCAGAGCCATACTCCCACTTCGTATCCGCGAACGCAGAAAACGGCGTCATCTTTCCGTCTCTGTTTCGCACGCTCCAAAGGTACAGATCCTCAGGTTTCGAGCGAAATTGCATATCGCCTTGCATATAGACCCTCTTAACTCGCGAGCGGTCTATAAAGTCGTTGATATAAACGCCCGACCACGCCGCGCCCAAAGTCTTGTCTATATCGCTAAGGGATAAGCCCAGCGCAAACGCCTTCTTTTCATCATAAATGACTCTTAACTGCGGATTTTCTTCGGCATTTCCCGCTCTGATGGAGGAGATTTTGGGGTTGGTTTCAGCCTCTTCTATGATAGCGTCGCGCACTTTCATCAACTCGCGCCTGTCTGTGGAGCCGGCTGCTTGTATCTGCATCTCAAAGCCGTCCGTTTGCCCAAGACCTTGAATGACGGGGGGATTCATCGTGATGACTTTCGCGTCGCGGATGAAGTATTTGGAGTTTTTGTCCGAAAAGACCTTTGTGGCGCGTTCGGCTATCACATCGGCTCTATTCTCCCTGCCCTCTCTTTGGTCCCAGCTTTTGAGTGACACGAACGCCGTGCCGCCGTTTTGCCCGCTGCCGCTAAAACGAAAGCCCGACATCGTAAAAATAGCATTCGTGTTGTTCGCCTCTTCGGCTAAAAAGTACTCTTGCACCTTGTCCGCGACCTCAACGGTTCTTGTCGTGGAGGCGCCCACGGGCAGCGTGAATTGCACCATAACGCTCGCTTGGTCTTCTCTTGGGAGAAATGAGGTGGGCATATTTACAAACAGAAGCGATAAGACGGCGATGATTAACGCATAAGTGCATATCCAGCGGATAGGCTTGTTTAAAACATTTGCCACGCCGTTTCTGTATCTTTTGGTATATACATCAAACTTTTCATTAAACCACGTGATAAAGCCTCTTTTTTTGACGCTGTCATTGTGCGGCTTTAAGATAGTAGCGCACAGAGCCGGCGTAAGGGTGAGGGCGACTATAACGGATAAAAGCATAGATGAGACTATCGTGATGGAAAACTGTTGATAGATGATGCCAGTACTGCCGCCGAAAAACGACATCGGCAAAAATACGACCGACAAAACAGTAGCAATACCGATAAGCGCGCTTGTAATCTCCTGCATAGATAGTATCGTAGCCTCTTTGGGGGGCAGCTTTTTTTCGCGCATATTGCGCTCTACATTCTCCACGACGACGATAGCGTCATCCACTAACAAACCGATAGATAACACCATAGCAAACATTGTTAGCGTGTTTATCGTGTAGCCAAAGACTTTCAATATCGCAAATGTGCCCAAAAGTACGACAGGAACGGCGATGGCGGGGATGATCGTAGCGCGCCAATTTTTCAAAAACAGATACATAACAAGCACGACTAACAAGATAGCTTCCAGCAATGTTTTGACGACCTCTTTTATGGAGGATTCTATAAATAGCGTCGTATCTCTGGGGTATGCTATCTTATACCCTTCGGGCAGGGTCGGCTCGTATTGTCTTAGAAGCTCTTTTACGGAGTTTGAAGTCTGCACCGCGTTCGCGCCGGAAGCTAATTGTATCGCGATACCCGAAGATGGGTAGCCGTTTAGCTTCGTAACCGTTCCGTAGTTTTGACTGCCAAGCTCCACTCTGGCGACATCTCCAAGCCTTATAACAGAGCCGTCGGGGTTGCTTTTGATGATGATATTTCTAAACTCTTCGGCTCTTTGCAGTTTTGATCTGGCGATAACGACCGTGTTTAACTCTTGGTTGCCCGCGAATGGTCTCTCGCCAAGCTTGCCCGCGGAGACTTGCGTATTTTGGATGTTCACGGCTGATTCGACATCTGATGGCATTAGTCCGTAAGCTTCTAATTTCAAAGGGTCAAGCCAGATTCTCATAGCGTACTGCCCGCCGAACACCTGCACGCCGCCCACGCCGTCAAGCCTTGATACGGCATCTTGCAAATTGCTCACAAGATAGTCTGCCACATCTATCCCATCTACGCGGTTCAAGGAGTCGTATATGCTTGCCATCATCAAAAAGTCGGTCTGCGCTTTTACGACTGTAACGCCCTGCCTTCTTACATCTTCGGGCAGACGCGAGAGCACTTGGCTAACTTTATTTTGCGCCTGCACTTGTGCGATGTCGGGGTTGGTACCCTGCTCGAAGCTTACCGATATCCTGGATGCTCCCGAGCTGCTTGAAGTGGAAGAGAAATACAAAAGCCCGTCTAACCCCACCAACTGCTGCTCGATGACTTGCGTTACGCTGTTTTCAACCGCCTCCGCGGAAGCTCCATTGTAATTTGCGAAGATATTTATACGGGGAGGCGCGATATCGGGGTACTGCTCCAAAGAGAGCGTGTAGATGGAGGCGCTGCCCGCTATCATAATGACAAGGGCTATGACCCACGCGAAAATCGGACGGTTGACAAAAAATTTCGCTAACATCTCTAATCGCCGATATATCTATTTGTGACATCTACAAAGCTTACTTTGCTTCGGCTGTTGATCCTGTTAAGTCCTTCTATGACGATTTTGTCCGCCGCTTCCACGCCGCTTGTTACGAGCCATTTATTACCCAGCGCACGGTTTGTCTCGATGATTTTCGTTGCCGTACCGTTATTTTCAGTAACGACCGTTATGATGGGATTGCCGCGCGAATCCCTTGAAACCGCCTGCTGAGGCACCAAAAACGCTTTCGTATCCACAGCCTCTTCAAGCACCGCCCTTACATACATCCCCGGCAGCAAAACGCCGTCCGGATTTGGAAACTCAGCTCTTAGGGTAACCGCTCCCGTGCTCTCATCCACGGCTATCTCTTTTAGTCTCAGAGTGCCCGAATGTTTATAAAGAGAATCGTTTAAAAGTTTGAGTTTTACAAGCGCGCTGCCCTTTTGGATATTTTGCTTATTTAGAAGTTCTCTTAGCGCTAAAAGTTGATTGCTTGATTGTGACAGATCCACATACACGGTGTCTATATAGTGTATAACCGTAAGCGGCGCAGCTTGCAAAGCCGTTACAAGCGCCCCCTCCGTTACGCTTGATATACCTATAAATCCCGTTATCGGAGCAACGATCTTTGTCTTCTCCAAATCTATCGCGGCTTTTTTCAGCGCCGCCTCTTTTTCACTGACAAGGGCGGCTGATTGCAGGTATGATGCTTTGATATCGTCGTGCTCTTGCTTTGAAATGCCGTTAAATTTTATCAACTCATCATATCGCTCTTTTTTTGCTCTCAAAGCTTCCTTGCTGGCTTGCGCGCTCGCCAAAGAGGCCTTTGCCCCCTCATATACACTCTCGTAAGTATCGGCGATAATCTCATAAAGCACATCGCCTTTTTTGACCTTTTGCCCCTCTTTAAATACCACTCTTTTAACGATGCCGCTCACCTCAGGGCGTATCTCCGCCGTAACGGAAGCCTTAACCCTACCAGACAACTCCTGCTCCAGCGTAATAGACTGCTCTTTTAACTGTACAATGCCCACTTCAATTACCTGCGCTTGCGAAACCGTCTCCTGCACACCGCAACCGACAAAAAAAGTGAAGATAATGATAGGTGATAAGATATATCGTAACACTTGCGCATCCTAAAATTTATGTTGAAATATTAACCCATATCTTACCTTATATCTGTTAATCAACTGTATAAACCCCGCCCAATTT
>JAISQB010000077.1 GCA_031274495.1 Campylobacteraceae bacterium
GTTCGTGAGCGGTCATATCTATTTTTATGGGGGTTAGGGAGATGAAGCCTTGATTTAGGGCGTTGATGTCGCTTTGTTCGTCGAACTCTCTTTGCCACGTTAGGGACTCAACGCCTATCCAGTAGTACTCTTCGCCGCGGGGGTTTTTGTTGACTATGACGCCTGTGTCGTATGCTCTGGAGCCGCCTCTTGTTGTCTTGTAGCCTTTGCACTCTTTGGGGTCTATGGGGGGGATGTTGACATTTAGGAACTCTCTTTTATCAAGCGGCAAGCCCTCTTCAAGTATCTTTTTTGCCAACTCATACGCACACTTTGCGGCTAATTTATAGCCAAGCGCGTCTAATGAAGCCCTGCCGTTTGTGTAGTATTGCGATATCGCAAATGACGGGATGCCGTGCAGTGTCCCCTCCATAGCGCCTCCGGCTGTGCCGCTGTATGTTATATCTTCGCCCAGATTTGCCCCCAAATTGATGCCGCTTACGATGAGGTCGGGGCGTTTGTCTTTGTCGTATAGGGCGTTTAGGGCGAGATAGACGCAGTCACTTGGAGTGCCGTCGTCGAGTTTGAAAAAGTCATCGTCAACTCTTATGAATTTGAGCGGTTTGGTCACCGTGAGCGAGTGTCCGCAGGCTGATTTTTCGGTCGATGGAGCTACTATCGTAACGCTGCCAAGGGGTCTTAGGGCGTTTGCGAGGACGAGTAAACCTTTGCTTTCATATCCGTCGTCGTTTGTGATTAAAATCCGTTTTTGCATATCATAGCCTCATAATTTTATAAAAAATTATATCCAAAAAAGATAAGAAAAGGAATTTCTCGCGATATTTTCAGATAATTCATACTAAACTAATCAAGATACTTGACTTTAAAAATAAAATTTGATAAAATTCGTCATCTTTTTTACAGATAAAGGAGTTTTTTATGACAAAACTTAAAGTAGGTGCCCTCTTTAGTGCGCTTTTGTTGCTCGTTGCGTCTGCGGACGCCCAAAAGATAGTCGTGGGCGGCTCCCCGGGACCATATATAGACCTTTTCAAGCAGGCGATCGCCCCTGCGCTTGAGAAAAAAGGGTATACATTTGAGTACAAAGAGTTCAGCGACTATGTGCAGCCAAACCTCGCTTTAAACAACAAAGCCATAGATGTCAATATCTTCCAGCACAGCGTCTATCTGGCTAAATTTTCCGCCGATAAGGGCTTAAGTCTTTCACCGCTTATCAGCGTTCCTACAGCCGCTTTGGGGCTATATTCTAAAAAGTACAAAAGTGTCGCGGAGATAAAAGACGGCTCGGTTGTGACGATACCAAATGACGCCACGAACTTAGCGCGAGCTTTAAGATATCTGCAAACAGTCGGACTCATCACTATCAAACCCGACATCGATGCCGCTAAAGCGTCCGAAAAAGATATCGCGCAGAACCCTAAAAAGCTTAAATTCAAACCAGTAGAAGCAGCCGGCATACCGCGCACCGTAGACAGCGTAGACCTCGCTGTGGCAAACGGCAACTACGCGATATCAGCGGGTATATACGCAGGCGCGATAGATAGGGAGACTTTGAGCGAGGATTATATCAATGTCATAGCGGTAAGAACCGAAGATTTTGATAAGCAGTTCGTAAAAGATATCAAAGCTTCCGTCGAATCCGAAGAGTTCAGAAAAGTCATTGACGATAAGAGCAAAATCTACAAAGATTTTCAAAAACCGCAGTGGCTTCTTAATAAGACCAAATAATTTTTTACCATCTTTATCATAAACGCGGCTGATAACGGTCGCGTTGTCCGTTTTTATATCTAACTTTGGAGATTGGCGTATGGTGCATATTGATAATGTAAGCGTTGAGTTTCACACTAAAGAGCACGCTTTCAAAGCGGTGGACGGTGTCAGTCTGAAGATCGAAGAGGGGGAGGTTTTTGGTATCGTAGGTACGAGCGGGGCGGGGAAAAGCACGCTTTTGCGGACTATCAATCTCTTGCAAAGACCAACTTCGGGCGCCGTATGGATAGACTCCGTGAATGTCACAAATTTCACGGGCGACAAGCTAAGAAGCATACGCCATAAGATAGGTATGATTTTTCAGCACTTCAACCTCATCCACACAAAGACCGTTTTTGACAATATCGCCTTCCCGATGCTAATCTCCGGCGCGGATAAAGAGGTGATAAAGGCAAGAGTCTTGGAGCTTGCAACTCTTG
The DNA here is from genome assembly GCA_031274495.1 of Campylobacteraceae bacterium. Classification (GTDB taxonomy): domain Bacteria; phylum Campylobacterota; class Campylobacteria; order Campylobacterales; family Campylobacteraceae; genus JAIRKW01. The sequence goes on from JAISQB010000077.1 coordinate 2,190, forward strand.
TGGGGCTGTCGGATAAAATCCATTTTTACCCCTCGCAGCTCTCAGGCGGACAAAAGCAGAGAGTCGGCATCGCCCGCGCACTTGCAAATAATCCGCGCATATTGCTGTGCGATGAGCCAACTTCAGCGCTTGATTTGGAGACTACTAACTCCATATTGGAGCTTTTAAAAGATATCCACCAAAAGATAGGCATCACGACCATCTTCATCACGCACGAGATGGATGTCATCAAAAAGACCTGTACGAAAGTCGCCGTGATGGACAAAGGCGTTGTGGTCGAATCGGGCGATGTGTACGACATCTTCGCCGCGCCAAAGCACCCTTTTACGAAAAAATTGGTATCCCACACGCTAAATTTGGAACTCCCCGAGAGGATTCATAAAGACTCCAAAGGGGCTCTGCTGAAGATCGTCTACAGCGGGCAAAGAGCCGAAGAGTCGGTTTTGTCGGATATCATACATAAGTTTGACGCGGATATCAACATCCTGCACGGCAAGATAGAGTACATCAACGAAAAGCCGCTTGGCATACTCATCGTGGATATCAAAAACAACAACAATATAGACGATATCGTCGCGCACTTGAAGCAAAGAACGACATCGGTGGAGGCATTCAATGGATAGCATACTCTCGCTCATAACCGACGACCTATCAACGGCGTTTTGGGAGACATTTCAGATGGTGGGGATATCGTTCTTCTTGGCTATCGTTTTGGGTATACCTTTGGGGCTCTTTTTGTTTATAACGGACAAGGGGCTCTTTTTTGAAAATAAAATTTTGCACACGGTAAGCGGATTTTTGATAAATGTGATAAGGTCGATACCGTATATCATTTTGATGGTACTGCTCTTACCGCTCTCGCAAGCCCTCATCGGAACGACCATAGGACCTATTGCGGCGTCTATATCGCTCTCCGTTGCGGCTATAGCGTTTTACGCGAGATTGGTCGAATCCTCTTTGTGCGAAGTAGATAAAGGTGTCATAGAAGCGGCGGAAGCGTACGGCGCTACACCACTTCAAATAATAAAAAATGTCCTCTTAGCCGAAGCCCTCCCCGGGCTCATAAGGGGCTTAACGGTTACGGGTATCAGCCTTATAGGGTACTCCGCGATGGCGGGTATCATAGGCGGCGGCGGGGTCGGAGATTTGGCGATAAGATTTGGCTACTACAGATATGAGACCAATGTGATGATCATCACCGTAGTAGCGCTCATCATACTTGTGCAGATAGTACAGATGGCGGGCGATATCTTAGCCGCAAAAGCAGATAGAAAATAAATTTCACCATTCAAGGAATAAAATGAAAAATAGTTACAACGCTCAAACATTGGCTTTGCACGCCGGATATGACTATAAAAATAGCCTAAAATCCCGTGCCGTCCCCATCTACGCGACCACAAGCTTTGTCTTTGATGATGTTAAAGACGGAGCGGACCTGTTCGCAGGAAAAAAGGAGGGGTTTATCTACAGCCGTATCCATAACCCCACATCGGTCGTTTTGGAAGAGCGGCTATCCGCGTACCACGGAGGGAGCGCTGGGCTCGCGGTGGCTAGCGGGGTCGCTTCTAACGCTTTGCTCTTTTTAGGATTAGCCTCATCAGGACGCAAGATAGTGGCAAGCCCGCACCTTTACGGAAGTACGGCGAGTTTTTTAAACCACAATCTAAAAAGATACGGTATAGAAACGGTCTTTGTCGAGTTAAACGACGAAAAGGCGTTGCGAAAAGCTATAGATAAAGATACGGTTTTGGTTTTCGCGGAGAGTATCGGCAACCCCAGCGGGTATATCTTGGATATCGAAAAGGTGGCAAAAATTGTCCACGAGTACAATCTCCCCTTAGCGATAGACAACACCGTCACGCCGCCACCTATCCTAAATCCTTTCGATTACGGCGCGGATATCCTCACCTACTCTTTGACCAAACTCATCGGTGGACACGGCACGCACGTGGGAGGGATCATTTTGGAGAAGGGCGATTTTGACTGGGGCGCGAACGAAGTATTTAAAGACTATATCAACGCGCCTGACCCTGCCGCGGATGGCGTTAACTTCTGGGAAGTTCTCGGGAAGCCGTTCTACAAAGAGGGAAAAAGCGCGGTTTTAGTCAATAAATTAAGAGGCGATCTGCTGCGCGGTGTGGGTCCGACACTCTCACCGTTCGGCGCACACGAGTTTTTAAAAGGGCTTGAAACTCTGCCCTTGCGTGCCTACAAACAGTGCGAAAATGCCGCCGCTGTGGCAAATTTCTTGGCAAAACACCCAAAAGTCGCTTGGATAAAATACCCCGGGTTAAAAGACAACCCTCACTACGAGCTATCAAAAAAATACTTCCCCAAAACGGGCGCGGGGGCAATTTTCAGCTTCGGACTAAAGGGCGGTTACGAGTCGGCGGTCACATTTATAGACAACCTCGAACTCTGGTCGCACTTGGCAAATGTCCTTGACGCGCGAAGCCTCGTCATACACCCAGCCTCCACTACCCATTCGCAGTTAAAAGGTGAGGCTTTGGCAGCGGCGGGAGTGAGCGAGGATCTGATACGGCTCTCCGTTGGACTTGAGGATATAGACGATCTTATAAAGACTTTAGAAAAAGCGTTGGAGAGTGTGAAATGAGCCAAAGAATAAAATATGTAGATTACGCCACAGCCTCCGCGGAGGTCAAAGCCGCTTATGATGAGCAGGCGGCACATTCGGGCGGTTATGTGACAAATATGAAAAAAACACTGCTGCGCAATTTAGCCTCTTATGAGGCTTTAATGCAGTGGTTTCCGTTGCGCGATGAGGCTCAAAAAATTATAGGCGAGCGCGGCATAGCGGTCTTTTGCTATGCGATATCGGAGCAGAATGAGTGCCTTTTGTGTTCGGTCTATTTTCGGCGCGAGCTAAAAGAGCTTGGTTATGATATAGAAAATTTGACGCTCTCGGACAATGAAAAGTTGCTGGAGCGCTTCGGGCGCGCTTTGATAAAAGACGCCAATGGTATCAAAGATGAGCTATTTGGCGAGCTGAAAAAGGTCTTTAGCGAAGAGCAGATAGTCGTTTTGACCTCATTTGCGGCTTTGATGATAGCTACCAATCTTATCAACAAAGCCTTAGATATCGAGCTTGATGAGGGTCTGCAAATATACGCGAAAAAGGAGGAGCGCTGATGAGTGGAGAGTTTTTCGGAAAGACGATTTTTATAACGGGCGCGGCGCAGGGGCAAGGCAGAGCGGCGGCGCTGGCGTTTGCCAAAGAGGGTGCGAATGTGGCGGGGTTTGATTTGGCGCAAAAGATACCATATCCTGCCTACAACCGCTCAAGCATTGACCATCTAAAAACGCTTGAAAAAGAGATAGAGGAGCTTGGCAGCGGAAAATTTGCCGCTTTTACGGGCGATGTGCGCAGCGCGGAGGATTTGGCAAAAGCTGTGGAGGGGACGATAAAAGCTTTCGGCGGGATAGATATCTTGTTCAATAACGCAGGAGTTGCCGCGTACGGGCTATCTCACGAATTAAGTGAAGAGCAGTGGGACGCCGTGCTGGATATCAATCTAAAGGGGGCATTTTTGGCGGCAAAATATGTCATACCCCATATGATAAAACAGCGCTCCGGCGTCATCATCAACAACTCCTCCGTAGCCGGTATGCGCGGGATGAACCGCCTCTCACACTACGCCGCTTCCAAATGGGGACTCATCGGACTCACCAAAAGCTGGGCTATCGAGCTAGCACCCTACGGTATCCGCTCTTTAAGCATACACCCCACGGGAGTGAACACGCCCTTTAATGACGGTCTGGCTGAGCTTGAGGGGACAACGCCAAAAGAGATAGCCGAGCGCTCGGCGGGCAATCTTTTGAGCGTGCCGTGGATAGAGCCTGAAGATGTGGCAAATGCCCTGCTTTTCTTAGCTTCCGACAAATCCAGATATGTGACGGGAAGCCAGTTCGTTTTAGACGCGGGACTTTTGACCCGATAATAGGAGTTTTATATGTCAAAAAAATATTGGGACGAAAAGATAGAAACACTGCCTCGCAAAGAGTTGGAGGCTTATCAGTTGGAGACACTAAAAGAGTATCTTGCTTTCGCGTACGAAAATTCGCCGTATTATCACAAAAGCTTTGATGAACACGGTGTGCATCCAAGTGACCTAAAGGAGCTTGGCGATCTGCAAAAGTTCCCATTTATCAACAAAAAGATAGAGAGAGACAGGCAGATAGCCGCGCCGTTTTTGGGCGATTTGGCGTGTGTTGATGAGAGTGAGGTCGTATATGTCTCGGCGTCCAGCGGCTCTACGGGAGTGCCTACCATTAGCCCATTTACGCAAAAAGATATGGATGAGTGGCAAGATGTCGAGGCGCGTCTGTATTGGATGGTCGGTATGCGTCCCAAAGATAGATACCTCCACGCGTTAAATTTCACGCTCTTTGTCGGCGGTCCCGATGTTATCGGCGCTCAAAATCTGGGCGCGCTTTGTATCTGGGCGGGTACAGTTCCGTCTGATAAGCTTCTGTTTATAATGAAAGAGTTTCAGCCCACCATCACTTGGACGACCCCATCTTACGCGTGGCACCTTGGCGAGAGCGCGAAAGCTCAAGGCATAGACCCCGCTAAGGATCTGTCTATAAGAAAGATTATCGTTGCGGGCGAGACGGGCGGGTCGATATCGGCTACGAGAAAAGAGATAGAGAAGCTGTGGAACGCGGAGCTGTTTGACTTTTACGGCATATCCGATATTTTTGGGGCGTGCGCGGGTATGTGCGAATATAAAGATGGCTTGCATTTGGCGGAAGACCATATCTTAGTAGAGGTTTTAAATCCCAACACTTTGGCTCCCGTAAAAGATGGCGAGCAGGGCGAGATAGTATTTACGACGCTTAAAAAACGGGCGCGCCCGATGATAAGATTTAGAAGCGGCGATATCGGCTTTGTGAACCGCGAGCCGTGCCGTTGCGGCAGGACGCATACGCGCATCAACATCACGGGGCGCATCGACGATATGTTTATAGTATCAGGCGTGAATGTCTTCCCAAGCGATATAGAGTATGTCGTGCGCACCATCGAGCAGCTTACGGGTGAGTATAGGATAACGATAGACGAAGAGGAGCATTTGACGAAATTTGACCTTGAGGTCGAAAGAGAAGATAGCGTGCTGCTCACCGACGAGCTGCCGCTTGCCGAAGAGCTCTCAAAAAAGATTAAAGAGCGCCTCGGAGTTAAGCCAAGACATATCAAAATCTTAGACAAAGGCGATATACCAAGGGCTACGCACAAAGCAAAGCGTATCATCGACAAACGAACGAAATCAGAATAGGCAAAAATGGCAGATATAAGCGAACGAACAAAAATTTTTACAGAGTCAGTAATACGGCGTATGACGCGCATTAGCAACGAGCACGGCGCTATCAACCTCTCGCAAGGTTTCCCCGACTTCGACCCGCCGTTGGAGTTAAGAGAGGCGTTGCAGGATGTGTCGTTAAAAGGTCCGCACCAGTACGCCATCACTTGGGGCGCGCCCAACTTTTTGGAGGCTCTGGCTAAAAAACAGAGCCATTTTATGGGTATCCCCATCGAAGCGCAAAAGAATATCGTCGTAACTTGCGGCAGCACGGAAGCTATGATGGCGGCACTTTTGTCCGTCACCAATCCAAACGATAAGGTGATAGTATTCTCACCGTTTTATGAAAATTACGGCGCGGATACTATCCTAACAGGCGCCATTCCCATCTATGTGCCGCTGACACCGCCTGAGTTTAATTTCGACAAAAAAGCTCTTCGCGCCGCGTTCGAGCAAAGACCAAAAGCTATCATCATCTGCAACCCGGGCAACCCCACGGGGAAGGTATTTACCAAAGCCGAACTTTTGGAGATAGCGGCATTAAGCGAAGAGTTTGACACTTGGGTCATCACGGATGAGGTTTATGAGCATATCGTATATAAGCCATATGAACATACATATTTTGCCGCGTTACCCAATATGTTCAAACGCACCATCACTTGCAGCTCCCTATCCAAAACCTACTCCATCACAGGCTGGCGGCTTGGTTACATCATAGCCTCCGAAAAGGTGATAAACGCCGCGCGTAAAGTCCACGACTTTTTGACGGTGGGTGCGGCGGCACCTTTGCAAGAGGCGGCGGTGAGGGCTTTGGGTTTTGAAGATAGCTATTATGATGAGTTGCTCACCCACTACACGCGCAAAAAAGAGCTCTTTTTGAGGCTGCTTGACGAGGCAAATCTCAAATATATAGAGCCGCAAGGGGCGTACTATGTGATGGTCGATATCTCGGAGTTTGGCGCTAAGGACGATGTTTCGTTTTGCGAATGGCTGGCGCGCGAAGTCGGAGTGGCGGCAGTTCCCGGGTCAAGCTTTTTCAAAGAGTCCGTCCACAACTACATCCGCTTTCACTTTGCCAAAAAAGATGAGACGCTTTTAGAGGCGGGCAAAAGATTGCTTCGTTTGCGCGAGGCTTTGAAAAAACGCAATGTGTGAGATTATATGGTACGGCAGAGGCGGGCAGGGGGCATTTACCGCCGCCAGACTCTTGGGGGTGGCTGCAAGTTTTGAGGATAGATATGCCCTCTCTTTTCCCACATTCGGACCTGAGCGGCGCGGGGCGCTTGTGCTTGGATTTACGAAGCTTGATGATGTGAAGATATTGGATAGAAGCGAGATAGCGGCGGCGGATTTTGCTATCGTGCTGGATGAGAGCCTCTTTTCGCAAACCGTTTTGGAGAGACTAAAGCCTGATGGGATTTTAATCATCAACACAAAAGATAGCCAAAAATTTACCTCTATCTATAAAAACACGCTCTGTATTGACGCCACGGCGCTCTCTTTAAATATACTAAAAAAGCCGATAGTAAACACCGCCCTTTTGGGTGCGTTTTGCGCCGTCTCAAATGAGGTCGGGCTTGGCGCGCTAAAAGAGGCTATCAAAGAGGATATGAAGCCATCGCTTGTAGAGAAAAATATAGAGCTTTTGGAAGCGGCGTATAGGGGTGCGGCAAGATGAAAAAGCCCCAACTTTACACCTACGCGGAGCCCGTTTCGATAGACGATTATCCGCAAGCACCCTGTTTTAAGGCAGGTCATCTTGTCTCTACCAACAAAAGCTACAGAGTTTTAAAGCCCGTGATAGACGAAGAGATATGCATAGGCTGTGTTTTGTGCTACGCATTGTGTCCCGACGGGGCGATTTTTCGGTTTGAAAATATAGTAAAAGTTGATTATGATTTTTGCAAAGGGTGCGGTATCTGCGCCAACGAATGCAAAAGCGGAGTGATAAAAATGGTAGAGGAGTATTGATATGGCGCGCGAAAAACAGTTCTTATCGGGCAACGAAGCCATCGCCCACGGCGTCAAACTCTGCTGCCCAAATGTCATCGCCGCTTACCCCATAACGCCCCAAACCATAGTCGTGGAGCGCCTCTCCGAGATGGTAGAAAGCAGCGAACTAAAATCCGAATACCTCCATGTAGAGTCCGAATACTCCGCCCTCTCAGCTCTTATGGGCGCCAGTGCGGTGGGGGCGAGGACTTTCACCGCCACATCTTCGCAAGGGCTGCTTTATATGTGCGAGTGCCTGCACTACGCAAGCGGCGGGCGATTTCCCATAGTGATGATGAACGCCAACCGCTCTTTGGCGCTGCCTTGGAATATCTACGGCGATCAGCGCGACTCTTTGTCACTGCTTGATAGCGGATGGATACAGGCTTACGCCGAAGATGCGCAAGAGAGCCTTGATATGGTCATCCAAGCTTTTAAGATAGCTGAAGATAAGAGGGTCTCCACACCATTTATGATAAATCTCGACGGATTTGTCCTGACGCACACTTATGAGTGCGTGCTGGTCCCAAAGCAGGAGGATGTGGACGCCTTTTTGCCCCCATTTGTCACGACAAATAAGATGGATTTGGATAACCCCGTCAATATGGGCTTTAGCTCGACACCAAACGACAATCTTGAATTTAAATTCATACAACACAAAGCGATGTTAGACGCCAAAGAGGTGATAAAAGAGGTGGAGGCTGATTTCAAGCGAGCGTTCAAAAGGGGCTACGGCGGCTTGGTCGATAACTATAGGACGGAGGACGCCGATAGGGTGCTTGTAACCATAGGCAGTATCACCTCTACGGCACGCGTCGTGGTCGATGAGCTGCGGCAAAAGGGCGAAAAGGTGGGTCTTTGCAAGATACGATATATGCGCCCGTTTCCAAGCGACGAGATAGGCTCATTGGAGGCAAAATCTATCGGGGTTTTGGAGAAAGATATCTCTTTTGGATTTGAGGGGACCGTCTTCACCAATGTCAATTCCGCCCTGATAAGGGCGGGCAAATGCCCCAAAACGGTCAATTTCATAGCAGGACTTGGCGGGCGAAGTATCACAAAAGAGGATATCTACGGTATGTTTGAAACACTGAAAAATTCTGCGCCCGACGACCAACGCGTCATATTTGTAAACCCAAGGGTACCGCTATGAGCAGCAAAAAAGTAAACATCAGAAACATCACGCAAGATGAGTATTTTTTCGGACACAAAGCGTGCGGCGGGTGCGGGGGCAGCTTGACGCTGCGCTTAGCCCTCAAAGTGCTTGGGCAAAGGTCCTTTACGGTAGTTCCCGCGGGGTGTATGTCCGCCGTGGGATTTGTCTATCCGCAGATGGCTTTTGGCGTCAATGCTATCATCTCATCATTCCCCGGGACCGCCTCTATGCTCTCAGGAGTCGCCGCAGGAGCGCGCGCTTTGGGGCTGAAAGATTACCACACGGTAGGCTTCGCGGGCGATGGCGGCACGGCGGATATCGGCTTGCAAGCGTTATCGGGCGCGATAGATAGAAACGACAAAATCATCTATATATGCTACGACAACGAAGCCTATATGAACACAGGCGTGCAAAAAAGCTCCCTCACCCCCTACGGCGCACTCACGACGACCACTCCCGCAGGCAAAAACGCAAAAGGGACGCTAACGCACAAAAAGAGTATGTTCGAGATAGCCGCCGCCCACGACATCCCCTACGCTGCCACGGCAAGCATCGGAGCCGTTTCAGACCTCCTCAAAAAAGTAGAAAAAGCCAAGCAAGTCGACGGCACATCATACATCCACATATACGCCCCCTGCCATGTAGGATGGGGATTTGACTCCGCCAAAACAGTCGAAATCTCAAGAAAAGCCCTATCCTGCGGACTTTGGTACTTAGCCGAATACGAAAATGGTGAATTCACCCTAAACCAAAACCCAAAAGAGTTCTCCCCCATAGAAGAGTACCTAAACACGCAAGCTCGCTTCAAACACATCACCGAAGAGGAGCTAAAAATCATAAAAACCGCCAGAGATAAACAGTGGGAGAAGATGCGGACAAAGTGGACAGTGTGACATTCCCCAATTCCGACAGAGCCGATTTATCGGCGACGAGGAACCTTTAACGGTCAAATATTTTATAGGTTCAACCACAAAGATTCCTCGTCACTTCGCTCCAACGAAATGGTTGACTTGCACAGGAATGACGGAAAGAGAGGCAAAGGTACAAACATAGTTCCCGCGAAGGATTTGTCTGTAGGTGAAATTATCGTTGTGAGCTCTTTTTATCGCTGATGTATAAATCCAAACAAAACTTGAAATTAACATAATCGGATTTTGTAAAGGTAATTTAAGATGCAATGATATATTATTGCATTTTGTTTGAATTTATATTGTAAGGAGATACGATGGGTAAGGGTTCTGTTTTGGTTTGGTCTGTGGTTGGTGCGGCATTTTTGGGGACTGCGCTTTTGGGAGCACCTGCTCATGAGCATGGGGTGGCGAACTTGAATATCGCTTTGGAGGGGCAAGAGCTTGAGATCGAGCTTGAAACTCCGCTTGCCAATATCCTCTCTTACGAACATGCGCCGCAAAATGCCGTGCAAGAAAGAGAGGCGTCGTATGTGGTGGTGATATTGCGTGCGGCGGATCGTATATTTGGTTTTCCGTCCAAAGCGGAATGCAAACTTCAGTCGGTTTCGTTGGAGTCCGAAGCGATAGGCGAGAAGATTTTGGGTGCTAAAGCCCGTAGCGATCACGACGACCACGACCACGAAAAACACGCTGATCACGATGAGCACGCCGACCACGAGCATGAGGGACACGCCGATCTGGACGCGGAGTTTGTTTTTAACTGCAAAAATCCAAAGGCGCTCACTACGATCGAGGTCAATCTTTTCAAGGTTTTTCCAAATCTGAAAAAAATAGAAGCGAAGGTTGCCACCGAAAAAGGGCAGGGCGCGACGGAACTCACCCCCAAAAACAGCGTTGTTAAAATAGCAAGATGAGTAAAGAGACACTTTCCTGCGGTGAGGGTAAAAATGTGGTTTGTCTGAAAGGGGTAAAATTTGCCTACAAAAAAGATGAACAAGCGGTAATAGACATCCCGTTTTTTGCTTTGAAGCGCGGAGAACGCGTCTTTATTTATGGTGATAGCGGCGGCGGAAAAAGCACACTGTTGAGCCTCATCGCGGGCGTTTTGCAGCCGCAAGAGGGCGAGATCGAGGTCGACGGCGTTCGTCTGAATGATCTTAGCGGCGCAAAGCGAGATTCGTTTCGCGGCGATAGGATAGGCTACATCTTTCAACAATTCAACCTCATCCCATATCTATCCGTTATCGATAATGCGCTGATCCCGTGCCGTTTGTCGCGTGTTCGCCGTGATAGGGCAAAGAGAGGTTTCGGCGATATAAGGGAGGCGGCGAAAAACTTGCTTTTGCGTTTGGACTTAGCACCAACTCTGTGGGATAGACAAGCGTCGCGTCTATCGGTCGGGCAACAACAGCGTGTCGCGGCGGCGAGGGCTTTGATAGGATCGCCGCCGATACTCATCGCGGATGAACCGACCTCTTCGTTAGACAAACAAAGGCGCGAATACTTTCTGAAGCTGCTTTTACAAGCGTGCGAGGAGAGCGGCTCGACCCTGATATTTGTCAGCCACGATCACGATTTGGCAAAAAACTTCGATCGCGCCGAAGCGCTGGACGAGTTAAACCGTGCCGCGCCGCAAAAGGAGCGCGTATGAAAATCTTCTATCTCTTTTCATTGGCGAAAAAGAGCGCGTGGAATAGGCGCGGCTCTTTGGTGTTGGCGATATTTTCGGTCGCGCTCTCAACCGCGCTTTTGCTTGGCGTGGAGAGAATCAGAACGCAAGTTAAAGATAGCTTCACGCAGACGATCTCCGGAACCGATCTTATCGTGGGCGCAAGAGGGGGCGACATAGAGCTTACGCTTTATGCGATATTTCACTTGGGCTCGGCTGCTAACAATATGAATTGGAAAAGCGCCAAAGAGATCGCCGCATTGGACGAGATAGCTTGGACGATACCTATCTCTTTGGGCGATTCGCACAAGGGTTATCCCGTCACAGCGACAAATGCCGATTTTTTCGAGCATTATAAGTTTCGCGGCGGCAAACGCCTTGAAATCGCTTCGGGCAAACCTTTTGGCGATATTTTCGATGTAACGATGGGCTTCGAAGCAGCTAAGAAACTGGGCTATAAGATCGGCGATCGGATAGTGTTAAGCCACGGCGAGGGGCGGACAAATTTAGCCGAACATAGCGATAAGCCTTTCAGCGTCGTCGGTATTCTATCGCCTACGGGAACGGTGATCGACCGATCGCTTTATATCTCACTGGAGGCGATGGAGGCTATTCATATCGATTGGCAGGGAGGTGCGCCTATCACGGGCTTAAGCGTTTCGCCCGAAATGGCGCGAAAGTTTGATTTGGAGCCCAAAAGTATCACCGCGCTTCTTGTAGGGCTGAAAAAACGCTCGAAAGTATTTGCCGTGCAGCGCGAGATCAACGAGTGGCAAAGCGAAGCGCTGAGCGCCGTTATGCCGGGAGTGACTATGGATCGGATATGGCGGACTATAAATATCGGGGAGAGGGCGCTGGCGTTTATATCGGTGTTGGTTACGGTTGCAGGGTTATTAGGACTAACTTCCGCTATTTTGGCGGGGTTGGGAGAGCGGCGGCGCGAGCTTGCGGTATTGCGGTCAGCTGGTGCAAGACCTATGGATATTGTCGCGCTGTTATCATTTGAGGGGGTTTTATTGGTCGTATGCGGTGTTGGTTTGGGTGCGGCGGCGTTGGGTTTGTTGATAGCGATATTTGGTCCGATAGCAGCCGATAGCTACGGTATAGAGATTTATCTGTCGGCGCCGAGCGCTGTTGAATTGGCGATAGTTGGCGCGATCACACTGGCGGGATTTTTGACGAGTCTCATTCCTGCTGTCCGTGCATATCGCATGAGCCTTTCTGATGGGCTTGCCGTTGTAACATAAGGGAGATTAAATGGTATTTCGATTTTTATGGGCGTTTTTGTTTTGCTATGCGTTTGCGATCGCCGCGCCGTCTTACAGCGAGGTGACTTGGGATGATCTTGTCCCGGAGGATTGGCATCCTGAAAAGATATTTGACAGCCTTAAAATCGGCGAACTTTCCGACAACGATCCCCGCGTGAAAAGCGTCATGGACGCCTTTATGAAAGAGTGGAAAAAATCGCCCATCAACCCAAAAATCGCAGGCAAACGCATAAAACTGCCCGGATATGTCGCGCCGTTAGACTGGGAAGATGATAAAACATTGACCGAATTTTTGCTTGTGCCATATTTTGGTGCGTGCATTCATGTCCCGCCCCCGCCGCCCAATCAGATAGTCTATGTCAAACCGCGCAAACCGCTTAAAAATATCTCTACGATGGATACGGTTTGGATATACGGGCAAATCCTGATAGAAACGAACGACTCGGGCAGTATGGGGACATCCGGCTATAGCATGATCGCCGACAAAGTCGAGCCGTATAAGGAGTGATGTATGAAAAAGATAGCTTCGAGAAAATCGCAACGCCTACATTTAGCCGAAAATCTATGCGCGGATCATGGAGCGCAACTTACGCTTTTGCGGCGCAAAGTGCTGGAGATTTTGCTAAACGCTAAAACGCCGCTTAAAGCATACGATATTATCGAACTTATGCGCGATGAGGGCAAACGCGTTACGCCCGCGACGATATACCGCGTTTTAGAGTTTTTGTCGGATCAAGGTTTGGTACATAAGATCAACGCCCTTAGCGCTTATGCGCCCTGCGTGAATCCGTACGGCGGTGAGCGGCATAGCTTGGTGATGTTCGTCTGCTCCAAATGCAAAAAGGTCGAAGAGATCGACGACGACGCGCTAAATCAATCAATGCGTGCAAGACTCGATCAGCTTGGATTTTCTTGGCAAAAAGGAAGCGTGGAGATCGAAGGCGAATGCAAAACCTGCACG
>JAISQB010000082.1 GCA_031274495.1 Campylobacteraceae bacterium
ATATCAACAAAAACTTCAGATTAGGGTTCGGATATAACTTCACTGACTTTAGTGATGATCTTAGGATTATAGATTATAGGGATAGGGGGTGGTTTGTTAATGGGGTGGGGGTGTGGTAACCCCTTCTGCGATCATTTCCCGCGGAAGCGGGAATCCAAAGAGCGTGATAATAATACAAGAAAGAAGAAATGGTAAAAAACAGCAGTACATTTCACTCCTCCTCTTTTGGATTCCCCCCTGCGCGGGAATGGTCGCTATAGTCTCAAAACGGGAACGGCGACATCGTAGCAATGCGCCAAATCCCCCCCTCACAACTCCCTAAGCTTTGCTATCTCATCGCGCAGTTTTGCCGCTTTTTCAAACTCCAACAGTTTTGCCGCTTCGTGCATTTTTTTCGTCAACTCTTTTACGATTTCGCGCCTTTGGGAGGCTGGGATTTTATCCATCTTTTTCTTTTTTGAGGCAAGCTCGTCTATATCTTCCGCGTGCAGATTTTCGTCCATTTTTCTCACAACCGTCTTTGGCGTGATGTTGTGCAGCTTATTAAACTCCTCCTGTTTTTTGCGCCGCGCCGTTGTTATATCGATGGCTTTTTGCATTGAATTGGTCATTTTATTGGCGAAGAGGATGACTCTGCCGTTCTCGTTTCTGGCAGCCCTTCCCATAGTCTGTATAAGGCTTGTTTCGCTCCTTAAAAACCCCTCTTTATCGGCGTCTAAAACACCTATAAGTGAGACTTCGGGCAAGTCAAGCCCCTCCCTTAAGAGGTTTATCCCTACAAGCACATCAAATTCGCCTCTTCTAAGCCCTCTTATCAATTGATTGCGCTCGATAGCGTCGATATCGGAGTGCATATATTTTATCTTTAGTCCAAGTTCGGCGTAGTAGCGCGTCAGCTCTTCTGCCATTTTTTTCGTCAATGTCGTTACAAGTACGCGCTCCCCTTGTGCTATCGTCTTTTTTATCTCGTCAAACAAAATCTCCACTTGATTGTCGCTTGATTTTATCTCTATCACGGGGTCTAAAAGTCCCGTTGGTCTTACGACCTGTTCGGCGATATTCTCTTTTGATAGCTCCAGTTCAAGCGCCGCGGGGGTTGCGGAGACAAAAAGATACGAAGGGGCTTTGTTGATAAATTCGTCAAACATCAGCGGGCGGTTATCCAAAGCGCTGGGCAACCTGAAGCCATACTCCACCAAAACCTCCTTGCGGCTTCTATCTCCCGCGAACATACCGCGAAACTGCGGCAAACTCACGTGAGATTCGTCCACGATGACAAGATAATCCATCCCCATCGCCTCATAATAATCAAAGAGCGAATAGGGCGTCTCACCCGCTTTTTTGCCCGTCAAATGGCGCGCGTAATTCTCTATCCCCTTGCACATCCCCGTAGCCTCGATCATCTCCAAGTCAAACTCCACCCGTTGTTTCAAGCGCTGATACTCTACCAATTTATTCTCTTGTTCAAAAAACGCCAACCTCTGCGCCAACCCCTCTTTTATCTCTTTCACGGCGGTTTTGAGCCTCTCTTGACCCACTATAAATTGATTTGCGGCGTAGATGACTATCTTATCCACGCTTTTTAGTTTTTCATTCGTAAGTGAGTCAAAGTATACGATACTCTCCACCTCGTCGCTGAAAAACTCTATCCTCACCGCCTCCTCTTCGTTGTACGCGGGATATATATCCACCGCGTCGCCCCTAACTCTAAAATCGCCCCTGTCAAAGTAGTTGTCATTGCGCTTATATCCCATCTCCACGAGCTTTAACAGCAGGCTTTTTTGATGGATGGAGTCACCTTTTTCTATCACTTGCACCATACTTTTGTATTCGTGCGGATTGCCCAGACCGTAATTTGCCGAAACGGACGCGACGCAGATGACATCATTGAAGCTTAAAAGCGACGCGGTCGCCGAAAGCCGCAGCCTCTCCAACTCTTCGTTTATGGAGCTGTCTTTTTCTATAAAAAGGTCTTGCCTTGGTATGTAGGCTTCGGGCTGATAGTAGTCGTAGTAGCTTATAAAATACTCCACGTGGTTTTTCGGGAAAAAGCCCTTAAATTCGCTGTATAACTGTGCGGCTAAGGTTTTGTTGTGCGTCATAATGAGAGTTGGCATTTGAAGCTTTTGGATGATATTTGCCATAGTGTAAGTCTTGCCGCTGCCCGTGACGCCTATGAGCGTTTGGTAGCGGCTGTTTGCTTTTATGGATGAGGCTAATTTGTCTATGGCTTCGGGCTGGTCACCGGCGGGACTGTATGGCGATACGAGTTGAAATTTTTCCAAATTTTTCCTTTTTATAACTTCACGCGAAATTCTGTCGGCACATAGCTTCGCGGTACTCCAAAGTTACTATACACTTTAAGAGGATTTTTGTTACAATTATAGCCTAACATTACAAAACAAGGACTTCAATGAGCGACGATACCAAAATCTCCGCCACTCTTGGCGACAAGATAGAGAGGCTGATAGTGAAGTTTAACGCGCTTGAGATGCAAAACGGCAATCTAAAAGAGGAGGTAGAGAGCCTCAAAGCCGAACTTTTTGAAAAAGATGAACTCATCATCAAACTTCAAAACGACATCAAAGCCAAAAGCTTAGAGACAGACGAACTTTTGGAAAAGATAGAATCCGTCCTTAAAATATGAAAAAAATAACCATATCCATCTCCGCCAAAAGTTTTGATATCACTTTAGAAGATGAGTTTGCGAAATTTTTCGAGAGCGAACTTGAAAGGCTTTTTAAAAATAAAAACAGCTTAGAGGTAAAAGACATCTTAGCCTCGTTCATACAAGAGTGCCACGACAGGTTTGAAAGCGAGAAGATGCAGAGGGATATTTTGCAAAAAGTGGAAGAGAAATTATTTTAAGTTTTCTTAAGAATACAAAGAGTACAATCACAATATGTCAATAAGTGTATTGGCAAATTCATATTAAGGAGTCTCCAATGAGACGTGGTTTTACTATGATCGAGTTGATCTTCGTGATCGTTATTTTAGGTATTTTGGCGGCTGTGGCTATACCAAGACTTACAGCTACGAGAGATGATGCAAATATCGCTAAAGGTTTGACTGAAGTTCAAATGGCTATCAGCGATTTTGGCGCTTATTATACTGCACAAGGTGAGTGGGCTGACGAGGTTAGCAAGATGACTAATGTTGCTAATTTTGATAATGTTAGCGTTAACGCAAAAACCGGTGGCGTTATTAACTATCAAACAGCCGTAGGTAGCGATAAGAAAAATTGTGTAAAGATAACATTTGCAGGAAATGGTACTCTGCTATTTGCAAAAGGTGACAAGGCGAGCGAGAGCCCTGTTTGTACGGAGATGCTCAAAGATAGAACCTTGAGCGCTACCATGACAAATAGCAATATCAGTTTTGGCGGCACAGGTATCAAACGCGACTAATTGATATAAGTTTTATCAATGCCGAAGGTGAAAGCATAATCTTATGTTTTCACCTTTTTTTATTTAAAACGAAAGGAGTTTAGATGAAACGCTCAGCTTTTACTATGATGGAGCTTGTATTTGTCATAGTCATTTTGGGTATTTTAGCCTCTGTCGCCGTTCCCAGACTTACCGCCACGAGAACTGATGCGCAAATAACAAGAGGTATAGCCGATATATCCGCGATACGAAGCTCTATCATAACAAAAAGAAGTGAAAATCTTTTGACAGGCAATGCGTCGTATCCCG
>JAISQB010000009.1 GCA_031274495.1 Campylobacteraceae bacterium
AGCGTCAAATTTCTCTATAGGAAACAAAGATGTCGAAAAACAACCGACCGACACGCAAAGGGAAAGTGTTGCAGATAATATTTGCTGCTTTTATTATATTTATATCGCTCATTTTTTTGGCGGCGGTTTTGAGTGGGTTGGATAGGACTCTGTTTTTTAAGATGCACGGTGTAGAGATTACGGCACAGATATCACAAATCAAAGCCCGGCGCGAAGGATTTAGCCGTAGAGAGGATGTAACATACACGGTATTTGTCAGTTACGCGTATGACTCCGAAGTGTATGAAGGGGAGCTTAATTATTACACAAGCTCAATGGAGATGGGAGACGAAATCGACATCTATATAGACCCTGCTAACCCAAAAGAGATATCCGCTACGGGCGGTTTATGGCTCTACTGCGTTTTTGTCGCGATGAGCGTTTTTGTCGCATATATCGGCTTTGTAATTTTGAGGGCGGGGTTGCGTATAAAAGTTGATTGATATGGGCGGGTTTTAAGCCGCCCGATTTTATTGTAAGAAAAAGTTTGCCAATCTTGCCGCGGGCTCTACCAACAGCACCGCCGTAAGCGTTATCGCCGCTGTTATGCCGACAACTACGCTGACCGATAAAGAGGCGTTTTGCGCGTATATCGTGCCATCCTGCGCGGCAGGGTCGCGTAAGAACATATATACAATTAGTTTTAGATAGTAGTAGACCGCTATCGCGCTATTTACCGCCATAATGACAGCTAAAAATATATATCCGCTGTTTATCACCGCACTCATAATATATATCTTGCCCCAAAATACCGAGAACGGTGGTATGCCCGCTAATGAGAGCATAAAGAGCGCCATCAGTACGGCTGTCACAGGGGCTGTTTTGATGAGTCCGGAGAATTTCACGAACGGATGCTGAAATCTCACATCGTATAGATTTTGGCTGTTTCTTGCCGCCCACAAAAGCGCGAACGCGCCCATATTGGCGAACATAAAAAGTATCCAGTAGATAAACATCGCGCTATTTGCCTGCACCAGTACGGCGCACAGTATAAACGCCGCGTGCGATATGGAGCTAAAGGCGAGCATTCGTTTGACATCGCTTTGCACTAACGCCATAAGATTAGATAGCGTCATCGTAACCACAGCTAATATATAGAGCATATTCTCAACCCAGACTATCTGATGAGCGATGAATGGCTCAAATATCCTTGCCGCGACTATAAACGCCGCCACTTTTGGGGCTATGGAGATGTATCCCGCAAGCGGTGCAGGCGAGCCTTCGTAGACATCGGGCATCCAAGTGTGAAACGGTATGAGCGAGAGTTTAAATCCTATCGCGCCCAGTATCAGCGACAACGCGCCCAAAACGCCTATCATAGGGCTAAAATCCCTATCCGAAAGCCTTAGGACTATCTCATTTATATCCACGCTTGCCGTCAGCGCGTAAAACATCATCGCGCCAAACGCATAAAATCCGCTCGCCAACGCCCCCATCGTGAAGTACTTCAGCGCAGCTTCTATCGATTTGTCGCGGTTGTGCATCGCTATCATCGTATATAAAGACAAAGACGCCGTCTCAAGCCCTATAAATATCAATATAAGATTTGTCGTGGAGACCATAAACGAAAATCCCGCGCTCATAAAAAGCAACAGCGCAAAATACTCGGCAAATCTATGCTCCGCGAACTCTTTTTTGCAAAGCGCCAGAGGGACAAACAACAATGTAACGACAAAGATGATAATCTGCGCCAACTTGGACATACCATCTAAGAGCATCATATCAAAAAAGCCCGTCTCATCTTGGTCTCCCATCGACACCGTATAGACCAAAGCACCTATCAAAAAGAGCGAAGTAACCGTCACATAAAAACCGCGCCCGAGATTTTTTTTGAACATATCAACGCAGATGATGAAAAGCGCGCCAAGAGATAAAAGTATCATCGGCGCCAATGTGATAAGATTTAAACTCTCGACCGATATAAGCGGAATACTTTGCATTATTTTGTCTCCTTCGAGGCGGCTTGTTCTAAAAAGAGCTTCGTTTCATATTTTTGCGCATTTTGCGACATAATTTGCAGCGTATTTGTAACGCTTTTTTCAAGCGGATACAAAATAGCTTTTGGGTAAACGCCCAAAACCACGACTAAAACTACTATCGGCACAAGCGCGTAAAGCTCCCTTGGGTAGAGGTCTTGCAACTTTTTATTTGCCGCTTTTTTGAGCTCTCCGAAGAATGTCTTTCTATATAATCGCAACATATAAACCGCGCCCAAAATTATACCCGTACCGGCAAACGCGGTCAAAAGCCAATTTATCTTATAAAATCCCATAAGCGATAAAAATTCGCCCACAAATCCTATCGTCAGCGGAAGCCCCACCGCACCCATCAGTACAATGATAAAAATCGTCGCATAACGCGGCATCACCAAAGCAATACCTCCGAACTCCCGCAACATTTTCGTGTGCCGCCTATCGTATATGACGCCTACCAACATAAACAAAGCCCCGCTTACAAGTCCGTGGCTTATCATAAAAAATACCGAACCTGAAATACCCTCTACATTAAGAGCGAATGTTCCTAAGATGATGACACCCATATGCGAGATGGAGGAGTAGGCAATGACTTGCTTCATATCTTCTTGCGCGAATGCGATTAACGCCGCGTAGATGACCATCACGACCGACACCACCGCGATAGGTATCAAAAATTGCACCGTGGCATCCGGAAAAAGCGGCAGCAGAAATCTCACAAAGCCGTAAGTTCCCATCTTAAGCAATACAGCCGCGAGGATGACGGAGCCTATCGTTGGAGCTTGTCCGTGTGCGTAGGGAAGCCAAGTGTGAAAAGGAAACATCGGTACTTTTATCGCGAACCCTAAGAAAAACGCGCCAAAAAGCCACAACTGCACCCCGTAAGGCAGAGCAAAACTCTCCCAGTCTATCAGCGAAAAGCTCCAGACGCCGTTTACTTCGTGATAGAGGTAGCCAAAATACAAGATACCCACAAGCATCAGCACGGAGCCCGCGAATGTATATAGGAAAAATTTCACCGCCGCGTAAATCCTCTTATCCGCCCCCCACGCGCCGATGATATAGAGCATCGGCACCAAAGAGAGTTCCCAAAAGAGGTAAAATAGTAAGAGGTCAAGGCTCACAAAAACGCCCACCATAGTCATCTCTAAAAATAGTATGGAGATGATGAGATGTTTTATATTTTTCATTTCGCCAAGACCGATGAGTCCTACAAGCGTTATAAAAGTGCTTAAAATCACCAAAAAGAGCGATATCCCGTCGATGCCCAGCAAAAACGCTACGCCAAAGCTTGGAATCAAAGGCAGATTAACAACCATCTGAAAACCGCCCTCGCTCATATCAAACACACCCCAAAGCGCCAAAGAGAGTATAAGCTCTACAAAGGCGGCTGCGATAGCGTAAGTTTTGATGCTTTTTTGTTTGACCAAAAAGCCAAAAAATGCGGCAAATAAAGGAAACAGAACCGTTGTCAATAGCAATACATTACCCATTATGTCTCCTTAACTTTCATAAAAAAGCGCTATCAATAGCAGTACGCCAAGACCAAACACCATCCATCTAAGCATCGCCGACAAGTTGCCGCTTTGCATACGGCGCGCTTTGTCGCCGCCTTGGTGCAGCGCCCTTGCTATCAGATCCACGCTCGCGTCTATAAGCTTTTCGTCAAGCTTTTTCCACGAAAATTGCGCGACCGCCTCAAACGGACGCACGATATAGCTTTGATAGAGTTGCGGAATGTAGTATTGGTTAAATAAAAACTTATATATCGCGCTCTTCTCTATCCACTTCGGAAAGCCCTCGTCTTTTATGACATACATATAAAATGCAAAAGATATACCAAATACCGCAATGCCCAGCGTCGAAGCGATCATCAAAACGACCGTATCGTGCGCGATGCCAAACGCATATTGGGGCAGCAGTGCCGTCACAAACTCTTCAAACAGCTGCTCAAAAAGTCCCGCTATCACGGCTAAGACGCCAAGGGGCAACATCGCAAAGATAGAGGATTTGGCGGCTTCGTGAGGGTGGATGTGGTTTTTATCCCACGAGCTTTGACCAAAAAATACGACAAATATAAGCCTAAAGCTATAAAACGCCGTAAGTCCCGCCCCCGCCCAAAGAGCCGAATATAAAATATAAGCATTCTCATTTAGCGCCACCTCCAAAATCTTATCTTTTGAAAAGAAGCCTGCGAACGGATAGATGCCCGCGAGTGCTACGGAGGCTATTATCATCAAAAGAGCTGTGATTTTGAGCGACTTGAAGAGGGAACCCATATTTTTGATATTCAAATCCTCGTGCATTGCGTGCATAACATTTCCCGCCCCCAAAAAGAGAAGCGATTTGAAATATGCGTGCGTCACAAGGTGAAACAGCGCTATCCAGTACGCCCCAAGTCCCGCCGCTACAAACATATATCCAAGCTGCGAGAGTGTGGAGTAGGCGATGATGCGTTTGAGGTCGTTGTTCACCAGAGCCATCAGCGCAGCAAAAACAGCCACAAACGCCCCCAAAGAGGCGATGAAAAAGCCAACATCGGGGATATTCAGATAGATAGGGTTAGCGCGTATGACAAGATAGACGCCCGCCGTTACCATCGTGGCGGCGTGTATGAGCGCGGAGACGGGTGTCGGTCCCTCCATCGCGTCGGCAAGCCAAGTGTGCAGAGGAAATTGCGCCGATTTACCCATCGCACCGATAAAAAGCAGTATGCCGATAAGCGTTAAAACCATCGTATCGGTACTTGACGCGGCGGCAAAAACAGCCTCGTACTGCAAAGTTCCAAACTGCCAATATATGACAAATATGCCAAGCAGCATTCCAAGGTCGGCGATTCTATTCATTATAAAAGCCTCATTCGCCGCCCACGACGCGCTATCTCTCTCATACCAAAATCCGATTAACATCCACGAGCAGAGTCCTACCCCCTCCCAGCCGATGAAAAGCCCCGCGAAGTTGTCGCTCATAACAAGCACAAGCATCGAAAAGACAAACGCCGAAAGATACGAAAAGAAGCGGTTAAACGACCTGTCGTGCGCCATATATCCTATCGAGTAGATGTGTACCGCCGTTGAGACAACGCCCACTGTGACCATCATTATAACGCTCACTCTATCGACGACAAATCCAAACGGGATACTGAGATCCCCCACACTTATCCAATCTGTCAATTTTACGCTAAAAGCCTCTTCGCCCATAACGCACAAAAGCACGATAGAAGCGGCGGTGGAGAGCGCGATGAGGGCGGAGTTTACAACTCCCGTGATGATGTTTTTCGGTTTCATCGCATAAAACGCGGCAAAGAGTGCTCCTAAAAGCGGCGCGAAGAGGGCTGTGTATATATAAATTGCCATTTTTATCCCTTCATAATATTCAAACTATCAAGGTCGATAGAACCCGTGCGTTTATACCAAAGCGTCAAAAGTCCAAGCCCTACGGCGACTTCGCTCGCAGCCACCGCTATAATAAACAGGGCAAACATCTGCCCGCCCAAATCCATATAAAATTTTGACACAGCCACAAAGCCCACATTGGCGGCGTTCAATAAAATCTCCGTAGAAAAAAAGAGCATCAGGATATTTTTCCTTCTCAAAACGCCGACTATTCCTATCGCGAACAAAAGTGCGCTCAGTATCATATAGTGGTAAAATCCTATCATTGCTCGCCTCCCTCGTTAAGCCTGCGGCTCACCAAAATGATGCCCGCCATCATAGCGACCAAAAGCATCACGGCGGTAAGTTCAAATGCCGCAAGATATTTTGTAAACATTAAAAGTCCCAAAGAGTGGGCATTATTTAAACTCTCATCTATCGGTGCGGAAGCCTCTATGGCGCTCCCAAATATCGGTGCGCAGACTATCAGCACCAGCAACACCGCCGCTATTATCCACAGAGTATATATTGTAGTTTTTGCCGTGATATGCTCTTTGACCTCTTGCGTCGTGTCGAAAAACATCATACCAAAAGCGTACAAAGCCATAATAGCACCCGTATAAACGACTATCTGAACGACCCCTATAAATTCGGCATCCAAAACAAAAAAGAGTCCGCCGATAAAGACCATACCGCCGGCTAACGCGCTCATAGCATAAAGCGCGTTTTTACTGAACACCGTCACCAAAAAAAGCGCGGCTACAATCGCCGAAAACAGATAAAAAGCAATGAGTTCGTACATTAATCATCTCCCGCAATCGGAGTTTTTTTGATAAATTTATCAGCATCCGCACTTACGCTGCCGTAACCCTCAAACTCCTCTTGATGACCCTCTTTAAACTTATCGATAGGGGTTAGCATATCCTCTTTTAAGCCATAATATGAGCGCTGTTCGGCGGCGTATTCGTATTCGCTTGTGTGCACTATCGCGAGCTCAGGACAAACTTCCGCGCACAACCCGCAATATATGCAACGCCCAAAATTGATACTATAATCTTTAACTACCTTGCGTCCGTTCTCATCGACACCCGTGTCCATCCTGATGCAGTTTGAGATACATATCTTTTCACATAGACCGCACCCTATGCACCGTTCGCTGCCGCTCTCCAAAAGACGCAAAAGTCTATGCACGGAGCGGTATCTTGGCGGCATAGGCATCTTTTCCAAAGGATACTGCGTCGTGTGGCAATTTTTCTTGCCCTTAGCCATCTCTCTAAAAACTATCCAAAGTCCCACGAAAAGCTCTAACTTTACGCTTCGCTTTACGATACGGCAAAATTTTTGCCAATTTGTTTTAGGGACGGGGTCGTATTTATAGTATATATATCCGTTTGTGTTTCTGTCTGTAAATTGTTCTAACATCCTACTCTCCCAAAAGTAACAAAGTGCCTGTTACGAGCACATTTAAAAGAGCTATGGGCAACAATACTTTCCAGCAAAGCCACATCAACTGGTCGGGTCTTATATGAGGCCAAGCGCCCCTTGCCCACATAAAGAAGAACATAAAGCCAAGCACTTTTAAAAGCATCATAACGCTTCCCGGGATAACCCAAAGAGAGTTAAATCCGCCCAAAAACATCAGCGCTACCAAAAATGAGATGAGCATCATATTGGAGTATTCGCCAAGGAAAAACAGAGCCCATCTCATACCCGAATACTCCGTGATATATCCGCTCACTATCTCGGATTCTTGCTCTAAGAGGTCAAAGGGCGTCCTGTTCGTCTCGGCAAATCCTGCTATACAAAATAGCACAAACGCCACCGGCTGTTGCCAGATAAGCCAGTTAAATAGCCCGCCGTTTTGAAAATTATTGATATCGACAAGCGACAAAGAGCCTATAAGCATTATGGGGGCTAAAATAGCAAGCGCGGTGATAACTTCAAAAGACAGTAGCTGCACAACGGCTCTTGCACCACCCAAAAGCGACCATTTATTGGCACTGCTGAGTCCCGCAAGAAGCGGCGCGTACATACCCGCAGACGCGACCCCCACGACAAATAAAATACCTACATTCACATCCGATATGATAGCGGAGGTTTTATGTCCGTAAATCTCAAATTCCGGGAAAAACGGCACCGCGGCAAACGCAGTAAAGACAGCCGTCACTATCAAAAGGGGCGCTATATAAAATATCACTTTCACGCTGTTTTGCGGTACGATATCCTCTTTGGTGAAAAGCTTTATCACATCGGCAAGAGCTTGCAAAAGTCCGAACGGTCCCACATACGTAGGTCCTAACCTGCGGTGCATAAAGCCCAAAATCTTACGCTCCACATATGTCGCAAATCCCGCGATGCTCGCTATAATTATGAGCAATATGACGGACTTTACGACTGTCTCAATGATAAACACTGTTTCATTCGTCATCGTAAA
This sequence comes from Campylobacteraceae bacterium, assembly GCA_031274495.1. Lineage (GTDB taxonomy): Bacteria > Campylobacterota > Campylobacteria > Campylobacterales > Campylobacteraceae > JAIRKW01. Next base: position 7,821 of record JAISQB010000009.1, read on the forward strand.
CCCCCTCTACCGTAAATGTGGCAAACCTATACTCTCCAAAAAATGGATAAACATTTAGCATGCTGTCAAAGGTCGGCAGATAGGCAAATTCGCCCGATATGTTTTTATCCTCTTCTGCATTAAGGTGCAAAATCACACCGCTTTGAGATTTTACCTTGACTTTTTGACCATCAATGAGGTTGTGCGAGGCGATAAACTCTTTTGAGGCAAAAAGTGAGCCTTTCCTTTTTAGCTGATGGGCGCGATTTGTGAAAAGACTAAAATGCTCGACAGGATTTAGCCTATACACGACATCGCCATCTATCGTCACATTTTCCCAATTTATAGGCGTTTTTGATATGTCTACGCTTTGGTTATCAAGCAGATATCCCCTTCTATCTTTGCCAGCGTTGTCAAAATCTATCTCCAACTCATCAAACGCTTTTCTTTTAAAACCTGCATTCGTGGGTAACTTTTGTGTATAATCAATCGTATATTTAGCATAAATTCCAAGCGCGGAGGCGATATCGTTGAGATTATAGCCATTAAATTTCAGCGCGGCATTTGTGGGGACGACCCTTTTGTCTATATTTGTAAAGGTGCCCTCTTGCTGATTGAGCGCGGGGATATCAAATCCATCCCCAAATGCGCTTACCGTCACATCGCCCATCCTATTATAGCCAAGCGATTTGCCCTCTTCGTATTTATCAAGCTCGCATATCAAAGAGACGCCAAGTGTGTTTGTTTGTGTAGGAATGACAACCACTTCAAAGTTCGCCAAACGCTCCAGCGTACCCACGATGTAAGCCATATTTTGCCATCTTGAGTGCACCAGCACATCTTCGCCGATTATCAGTGAAAAGCGATTTTTGCCCTTTCTTAGTGCCTCTATCTGGGCAGTTGCGTCTTTGAGTCCGGCTATATCCCAAAACTTTGAGGTAATCGTCTGCGTTTCGCCCTCGTCTGTTTTCTTTTTCGTCTTTATGTGAAACGATTGCAGATATTCACTCGTAATATCGTCAAGTTCGGATAGCGGCGCGAAGAGTTCGAGCAGTAGATATAAAACCGCCTCTTCACTGCCCGGCTTATAATTTAACTCCAAAAGATTTTTAGAGAAATTTTGCACCGTCTTGTCGTTTATCGGGTGGCAATAGATAGCGCTAGCGCGGTTCATTTTGAGAGCGGAGTTTAGCGCGTATCCGACATTTGGGGCGTCATATCTTAACATCGCCCCTACGCTTATGATAAAATCGCTCTCTTTGATGCTATCCAAAGTGCCTCGATAGAGACTCTGCCCTGAGCATTTGCTCATCGCTTTTAAAAATCTCTGATAGACATAGGCGTCTTCATTTATCAGTTTTAGCGAAAACTCCTCTTTTAATTTCTGGAGTATCAGCGCCTCTTCGTTTGTAATGAAGCTGTTGAAAAGTATCGAGCCCGCTTCGTTTTTGATAAAATTTACCACCTCTTGGAACGCCTCTTTATCCTTCGCCGCGCCCCTGTTTTCAAAATCATACCCATATCTCGCAGCAGCGCTTAGAGGGGAGAAGTTGTATTCATTTTGGACTCTGTAAATTTTGGGGTTTGGGTTGTCTATGCCCTGCTGTTTTACTTCGTAGTAGATAAGAGAGCAGTCTGAGCTGTGCGGATTTGCCGCGGGGATGCGTTTGAGTTCCCACGCGTTTGAAGTGTAGTGAAAGTCGTTATCCGCAAGCGCGCCCGTAGGACAGACGGCGCTGCATTCGCCGCACTTCGCGCAATCTACGGCGTTGCCGTTCTCGTCGCGCACTTTGTCTATGAGGGATTTTTGCATTTTATTCCAAACGGCGTAGGCATCTTTGGACATTGTATCTTTATACTCTTTGGGAGCCGCCAACTCTTCGCCCCTTGGGATGGTCCTTAAAGCAGCTTCGCCGATTCTATCTTTGCATACCGTCACGCACCTTTCGCACACTATGCACAGCGAGGCGTCGTATCGGATATTATCCCAAACTTGCACATCGCGGTAGGTGTTCGCCACGGCATAGTGCTGGTCAGCAACCTTCATATCGTGCACATAATTTTGCAATTCGCACTCGCCGCTCTTATCGCATACGCCGCACTCCAAAGGGTGATTGATGGCGTAAACTTCCATAATAGCTCGCCGTTCCGCTTCTATCTCGGGGGTATTTGTCACGACCACTTGCCCGTCTTTAGCTTTCGCGTTGCAAGTATAGACCCTCTTGCCGTCCGCGTCCGCCATACAAAGCCTACACGCCAATGTCGGCGAACAGCAGCTAAGATAGCATATCGCGGGGATAAATATACCGTTTGCTCTGGCTATATTCAAAATCGTCTCATTCTCTTTTGCCGTTATAGGAATGCCGTTTATAGTTATCGTTATATCAGCCATTTGTCTCTCTTTTCGAAACTTTTGCCCTCTCGTATCTGTATCCGCTCTTTTTCACGCCCAAGAGCGCAACCGTCCCTTTCATCTTTTTATCAAGGTGGAATTCGCTCTCAAATGTACCGTTTGAAGTCGTCACTAAGACCTCGTTGCCGTTTTTCAGTTTAGCCGCGAGTGCAAATTGTGAAGAGCCGTAAAGCTTGGGATTCAGATCATCGCTTTCATAAAAATAGACCACCGTACCGTCAAAACTTTTAAGTTCATCTATCTGCGGAGGCAATATCGTCTTTGGTTTTGCTCTTAGCTCGTGCTCACTCAAAACGCTCACCCTTAAAGGTTTAAAGCGCGAGATAAGAGCTATCAAGCCCGCTATCAAATCAGCGTCCGGATGCTCGTACAAATCACAGCCGATTAGCAGCGAAAAGGGAGCTTCCGCCATCTTTTTTATCTCCTCTATCTCCTCTTCACCCACATTGCTCTCGGCGCTCAAATAGCCCTCGTCCAACTCGTCAAGATAACTTTTCACATCCTGCGCGATTTCATCACCGTCCAAAAGACTCTTCGCAATGAGCGCCAACACTCCCGCCTCCGAGCCTACTTCGTATTTGATGTGGGCTTTGGCGCGCTTTTTAAGCCCCGGATCCTCTTGCGCGGACATATATATCAGCTCGCGTTTGTGCTTGCTAATCTCTTGCACCAAACTCTCGTTATCTTTGGCAAAATGGGTACCGATAGATAAAATAGCGCTATCTTTATCAAGAGCTTTAGTCTCCACGCCATACTTTTCAAAAGCGTCAAACAGCGGGTTTGAGACTCTGGGCTCATTTACGAAAGATTTTACGACTATCGTCCAGTCTACTTCGTTGAACCGCAGCGAATTCATCACTATATGACCCCCGCGCTTAAGTTGTTCGATAAGCGCTTCAAGCTCGCCGCCCGATACTATCTCAAAAATAAATATAGAAACTTCGCCCTTCCCGGAGCCGTCCGCCAACCGGACGACCCTTGGCGCGAACTGTTTTTTCAAGTGTCTTAAATCATATCGTTTCATACCGCTCACCTATCCGTTTCGCCGAGTAAGATATTGGAACTTGCTATCATCGCTATGGCGTCGGGCAGGTATGAGTTGCACATTATCTCCTGAAAGAGGCTGCAATTCCAAAATGATGGCGTTCTAATCTTCACCCTATACGGATACGCCCCGCCTTGTGAGTTGATGTAGTATCCAAGCTCGCCTTTTGGGGACTCCGTCGCGACATACACTTCGCCCACAGGCGCCTTCATACCCTGCGTCACCAAGACAAAATGCTGCATCAAAGAGTAGTTTTGAGTCATAATCTGCTCTTTTGGCGCGCTTATAAACTCTGGCGCGTCAGCCATAATCTGCGGAGGCGTCTCTTTATACATCTCTATCAGTTGTCTTAAAATTCTTGATGATTGCCTCATCTCTTCCATATAGAGTTTATACCGCCCGAAACAGTCGCAAGTGTCGGATACGGGTACATCAAACTCCACTTCGTTGTAAAGTTCGTAAGGCTCCTCTTTGCGTATATCCCAAGCGATACCGCTGCCTCTTAGCATAACGCCCGAAGCCCCCCAGCTTTGAGCCGCTTCGGCTGTGAGTATACCCACATCTTCAAGCCTCATACGCCAGATTCTATTCTCGTCCAAAAGTCCCTCGTAAGTCTTAATCGCCTCGGGCAATTTATCTAAATATTCGCCCAATCTCTCAAGCCACCCTTCGCGCAAATCCAAAGGCACGCCGCCGATTCTTATGGAGTTATGAGTAAGCCTCGCCCCGCAATAGTCCTCTATCAAATCCATAGCAAATTCGCGCTCTCTGTAAGCGTACAAAAATACCGTCATAGCCCCGATATCAAGAGCGTGAGTCGCAAGCCAAAAGAGGTGCGACGAGATGCGGTTGAGCTCCAAAAGCGTCATCCTGATAATCTGCGCACGGCGCGGGACCTCTACACCGATAAGTTTTTCGACGGCAAGCGCGAAGCCGTAGTTATTTGAAGTCGCCGCGATATAGTCCATCCTATCGGTCGTGGGCATAAATTCATTATATATCATATTTTCGGCAAGCTTCTCTACGCCTCTGTGCATATATCCGATATCGGGAAGTGCTTTGATGATTTTTTCGCCGCTAAGCTCCAGTATCAGCCTCAACTGCCCGTGTGCGGAGGGATGCTGGGGTCCTAAATTTACTATCATATTATTATCGTCTCTGTCAAAAGAGATATTTTCAAAAAAAGGTTTTAATCTATTCGCCTGCTGCGCCATTTTAGTGCCTTTTCTTAAGAGTGACGGATTTGGATTTTTTGATTTTCTTGATTAAAAACACTCCGCGCTCCTCTTGGTATTCGGTGATTTTGCTCGGCTCATCGCTGTAAGGCTCGTCAAAATGCACCTCTTTGCCGATCCTTGCGTATCCTCTTGTGTTCTCTTTTTCTATCAAACCGGCATCTCTTATCTCGGGACCGATAACATCCCTATACTCTTTACCGTAGATATGGTCTATCTCGTACCACTGCGCGCTTTCGTCGCCGTGAAGCGGGTAGCTTTTGCGAAGCGGAAATCCGCTCCAATCATCAGGCATCAAAATACGCTTCATATACGGATGTCCCGTGATGACAACGCCGAACATATCGTAAACTTCGCGCTCCGCCCAATCCGCACTTTTATAGATATCCGTAGCGCTTTTTATCGCCTCTTGCTCTTTTATGCTAAATTTCACGCGCATTCGTTTGCGTTTTTTCATAGAGAGCATCTGATAAAATATCTCAAACTCCCCTCTGCTTTCAAGAAAATCCACCGCGCTCATCTCTGTGAGGTTGTTATAAAAGAGGTGATTTTTCAAAAATTTCAACACTTTTGTGTTATCTTCGGGCTCTATCCAGACGACCATCTGACCTGCCTCTATGTAGGCGTCGTTTATTTTGAATTTGGAGGAGAGTTTCTCAAGATCACCCTTAAAAATTTCGTCGCTATCTACATCAAGTCTTGTGAGTCTATTTGGAGTTTTAAATCGGTCGTTAAAATAGACCTTTTTTTGGCTATCTTTTCTATTTACATACTCGCGCATCAGACAAGCCTTTTGGGTTTAGTTTGTTTGCTCATCTTTTGAGAGCGTATCTTTTTTTGCAAAAGCATAACGGCGTATTGGAGCGTCTCGGGTCTTGGCGCACAGCCGGGAAGATATATGTCTACTGGGATTATCCTATCCACGCCTTGCACGGTCGCGTAAGTGTTGAACATACCGCCCGTGTTGGCACAGCTTCCCATACTGATGACCCATTTGGGGTCGGGGATCTGGTCGTAAACCCTCTTCATCAAATGCGCGTGTTTTTTTGTCAAAGTACCCGCCACGATGATGCCGTCCGCCTGCCTTGGACTTGCCCTAAATATAGTCCCGAACCTATCAAAATCAAATCTTCCAGCACCCGAAGCCATCATCTCGATAGCACAGCACGCAAGCCCGTAAGTAACAGGCCAAAAGGAGTTGCTTCTTCCCCATTGCACGATTTTATCAAGCGTGGTGACGGCGACGGGCAGCCCCGCGTCTTGAAAATAATTTATTTTATGTTGTGCCATTCAAGCGCTCCTTTATTCCACGCGTACGCAAAGCCTATCACCAAAACAGCGATAAAAAGTATCATCTCCACAAAGCCAAATACCCCAAGAGCCTTGAAGTTTATAGCCCACGGAAACATAAAAATGATTTCGACATCAAACAGTATAAACAAAAGCGCAAATAGATAAAAGTGTGTAGATATGCGGTTTGACTGTTTTGTCGCCGGAAATCCGCACTCGTATATAGTGAGTTTGAGCTTTTCACCATCTTTGGCAGAGAGAGAGCGGCTGATAAGGCGGGCTGCTACCATTATGCCCAAAAAGATAAAAAAGGCTAAAAACATCGAAAAAAACGCCCCGAAATATGGGTGTGCGAATGACATATGACTCATCAGCGAACCTTTAAGCGTTAGATTTAATCTACTATTATAGTTAAAAAACTTTTTAAATAGCTTTGTTATAAGAAAATTTTATAAATTAGAGTTGCCAAAAGTCGGTATGTTACATTTTTACACAATAAAAAAATCATACTTTTGATACAAAATCGCAAAAAGCAACAAGCTATAAAGGTTGTAATTTGTAAATCCATAGCCGTTGTCAAATCCGTATAAACTCTTAAACCGCCGCCGATTTTCGCTGTTTTAGAGCTTTATATATCACGACTATTTATCACTATTTTGACCGTAAATATTCGTCGTTTCTTGAGACAATATCAAAATGGCACAAAGAATCTTTTGTGTAAAACGGCAACTTTTTTATCACACCTTGCCTATCTTTGCCGTTCCGACAGAGTGAAGCGACGAGGGACTTTAACTTTTACATCAATTTAAAAATTTGACCGCAAAAATCCTATCAAGATAAAGATAAAAATATTTCACGCTTAGTTTGGAGTGAGGAATGCGGGAATCCAAACCCGTAACGCCGCGCACCGCAGACCTATCGCAGACTTTTAAATTGTTTGTCAATCTTGCCGGTTTTCGCGGATTTTATATTAAGATATTTTATAAAGCAGATTTAGTTTCGTCCCCATTTATAGGGAGGACGAAAGAGATATGGGAAGTTTTATCTCTCCCATATAAGTTTAGGATAGCTTGCGCCTTCGTCTATTTTCCAAGTCTCGTTAAAATCCCAACTGATGTTCTCATAAGTCGCTCGCTGCTTAAGTTGGGCAGCGCTTTTGGATATGCCGTGGTTTGCCTCAACTGACGAATCCGAGAAGCTGCCGCTCATGCCCTCAAAAGCCAAATTGTTTGTGGCTTGATGTGCCGCGTCTACATAGCCGGCGATACGATTGCTTACGGGTGCCCCGGCGTCGCGTCTGACGGAAGGGTTTATCGCAACATTATTATGAGCGTTGCCGTAGAGATATCCGACGATACCACCAACGTTAGATACCGCTTTAACGCTTCCTGCGGCATAAGTGTTAACTATATATGTGCCCTCTTTATCAAGACCTCCCACGATGCCGCCTGCATAATTTTGGGCCTCTACATCCACTGTGGAGTAGCTGTTGTTTATTTCAGCGAAGTCTCCTTTATCTTCACCGACAATTTGCCCTGCGATACCGCCGACACGCTCATATCCTTTAACGCTTCCCGCACTATAGCTGCCTGTTATTTTAGAGCCGCCTTCAATGCGTCCTGCGATACCGCCGACACCGTTTTCTCCGCTGACATCTCCTATAACATAACTATCGCTTATATGAGCAGTATTGGTAAGTCGTCCCGCGATACCGCCCGTGTAGCTTCCTCCTATGACGCCGCTACCGTCTATAACGACACCCAATTTTTTAACTTCCGCGCCGTCAAGAATACCGAATAGTCCGACATTGTTTGTAGTTTTATCTATCCGTAAGCCGTTGATGATATGATGGTTTCCGCTAAATACACCTTTAAATATACCGATAGGCTCCCAATCCGAAGTCAAAGTTATATCGCCTGTGAGTACATATTTGCCTGTCGGATTGTTCGAGATAGCGCCCAGCTTCGCTTCGGTGTTTATCTCGTTAATACCGGTAGTCGCATATAGGCTGATGTGTGAATTGATATTGTAATTTTCATCATTCGCGACATTTATCGAACTCCCCGCCGCATACCAAGTAGCACCGAGATTAAACCTCTTTCTAATGTCGGTCATATTGGCGCTGCTGCCTTCGGCTACCTTCGCACCGGCAATGCAATTAAGGTCTCTATCGTAAAAGAAGATATTATAATAACCTTGTTCGATACCTCCTCCATTACTACCGCCGCCGTTTCTGTCTTCATCGCCGTCGCCGTCGCCGCATCCTACGAACAACAATGAAACAGACAGAAGAGAGCTCCCCACAAAGAGCGAGAAAGAAGACTTTAACTTGCACAAAGTTGAAGAGATAATCGTATCTTTAGATACACCTGATACCAAGACTGCCAAACCTTTATCGGACAAATCGCCGTCAAAAATGTTTGTTGGAAACTTAAACATATTTACCCCCTAAGTTTAAATTTATTCGCGTAAGCAAATTGCGCCATTCTATATCATAAATAATATAAAAATATATACTTTTATAAAACAAATTATCTACAAAATTATATTTATTTCTTTTTAAAGTAATACTAACAGTTATATATTTTATTATAAATTATTTTAATTATCTGCAAAGATATAAAAATATAGGTGCAATTTAACTCGTATAGAGATAATATTAAGTCAATTTAAAAAAATGATATATTAAATTATTAGAAGTTGGGTTAATAACGGATGTGATAAGAGATGTAGTTTTGCGCTATTTTAATTTTACTTGCAATCATAATATTTTGTTTTGCGAAAACACTTGACCGCAAACATATCGCGGATTTTACATATCGTGATTGTTTAGATTAAGATATCTTGTTTGTGGCAGATTTGATTTCGTCCCCCTTTTGCAGGAGGACGAAAGAGGTGTGGGAAGTTTTATCTCTCCCATTTAAGTCTAGGATAGTCTATCTTCTCGTCTATTGACCAGATCCTGGTAAAGTTCCAACCGATTGCTTCATAAGTTGTCATTTTTTTAAGCGCGTCATCACTTTTAGATATGCCGTGGTTTCTCTCAACATTCGATCGTATGAAATTGCCGACCTCATCGTTGCGTCCCGTCATACCCTCAAAAGCCAAGTTGTTTTTGAATGTAGTAAACACTACATCTGCATAGCCGATAACACGATTGCCCAATAGCGCATTGTTGTTATGTTTAACGGAAGGGTTTATCGCGACATTGCTGATAACTTCGCCGTAAGCCCATCCGACTATACCGCCAAATTCACCATTCGCCTTAATTCTTCCCCTGGCATAAGTGTTAAATAGCTTGGAATTCGGATCTAATACTTCAAAGGCTCCCAAAATACCGCCTGCATAATAACCCGTAGCCTCTACATCCGCTGTGGAGTAACTATTGCTTATCTCGCAGTTGTTCAGCATTTGTCCTACGAGACCGCCGACACGCTCATATCCCTTGACGCTTCCGGCGCTATAACTACCTGTTACTTTAGAGCCGCTCTCGATGCGTCCCGCGATACCGCCAATTCTATCTCCTCCGATGCTGCTGCTAATATCTCCGCTAACATCTCCTATGACATAACTATCACTTATATGAGATGTATTAATAAGTCGTCCCGCGATACCGCCTGTATATTGTCCTCCTCTAATGCCTCTGCCTTGTAGCAATACTACGCCAAGATTTTTAACTTGTGCACCATCAAGAACACCAAATAGACCAACATTGGCTGTGTTTCTATTTGTCCACAAACCGTTGATGACATGGTGGCTCGCTCCTCCGCTAAGTATGCCTTTAAATATACTGATAGGCTCCCAACCTGAAGCAGCGTCTATACTCAACTCTATATCGCTTGTAAGTATATATTTGCCCGCAGGATTGTTTACGATAGCGTATAATTTCGCTTGAGTGTTTATCTCAGCAACACCGGCAACAGCATAGAGGTTGACATTTCCATTGATAGGATAGTTTTCATTATACGCGACATTTGTCGAACCGCCTGCCGCATACCAAAGAGAACCGCCAAGTTCAAGTTTCTTTCTAATGTCGGTTATATTGGCGTTGCTGCCTTCAAGCACCTGTTCAAAGCCAAGATAATTAAGATCTTTATCGTAAAACACGACACTATAGTAGCCCTTTTCAACAACCGGAGGTGGAGGTGGAGGCGTAGTAGGTTCTACTACCACATTGTCAACGCCTTCGTCTTCGTCACCGCTACCGCCGCATCCTACGAGTAGCAATGAAACAGATAGAAGAGATACCCCTACTAAGAAAGAGAGAGAAGATTTGACTTTACATAAAGTCGAAGAGACTATTGTATCTTTAGATACACCTGAGACCAAGACCGCCGAATTTTTATCGGACAAATCGCCAGCAAAAATGTTTGTTGGAAACTTAAACATATTTACCCCCTAAGTTTAAATTTATTCGCCTAAGCAAATTGCGCTATTATATATCGCAAATGATATAGAAATATATACTCTTGCGAAACAAATTATCTACAAAAATAGCTTTATTACTTTTTAAAGAAATACTAACGGTTATAGATTTTATTATAAAACATTGATATTATCGGCAGAAATATAAAAATATAGGCGTAATTTGACTTGTATATAGATAATATGAGGTCAATTAAAAAAATGACATATTAAATAATTAAAACTATTATTAACGCAAAAACGGATGCAATGGGAGATATAGTTTTATAATATTTTATTTTAATTTTACTTGAAATCATAATATTATAGATAAAAGATAGATATATGTTTATACTACGAGCTAATTTGACGATAAGCTATTAGAATAACAACTTAAATTAAAGATATATGCTGCTTCCCGTAAAAATAAAATAATTTAGCAACACAAATAGTAAACAACAGCGCAAATTTCAATCCAAGAGGGCATTATACGAGCAAAACAGATCAAATAATGTATAAAAATGGGTATATAGTTTTAACGAACGGCGATTTTTAAATCAAACGGCATGGCTGTTTTGTTGGCTTTTGGGCATGATTTGTAAAAATCTAACGAAGGTGGTCGTTTCTTCTATCTCTTATCACTCCCACTCTCTAACCCAAAGAGGCAAGAACGGATTGGCAAAACCTATCCGTTCCGTAATCTAACTATTGTTACCGCTTCAACTAAAGCTTTTGCCAATAAAGATAAGGATAACCGCCGTTTTTATCTGCATCCATCTTCCATGGAGCCGTAGCGTTATCGCCATCAAAAGCCCAGCCAAGACCGCCGGATCCGTCTGCATTTGTAGCATTCTCATAAGTTGATTGCGTTTGAAGTTCGGTAGTGTCTTTGGAAGTTCCGCTATTGCCCCCGGTATAAACATCGTTTGTCGTCATAACAATATCCATCGTATTCAAAGCGAAGTTATTGCTTATTTTATTGCCTGTGCTGGTAGTCCCGCCGACAATACGGTTAGCATTATAACCTTTAACCAACGGATTAAGCGCAGCGCTATTGGTTATATTAGATACACTATGAACTCTACCAACGATGCCGCCAATGCTTTCCTCTATTCCGATTATATTGCCTGTAGCATAGCAGTTGGTTATAATGGCGTAGCTGTAGGCGTCTCCGGCGATACCGCCAACCCATTTGCTACCTGTAACATTGCCTATTGCGTAGCTATCAATTATCCAAGCAAGACCTTCTCCCGCCGCATCTATAGCGTATCCGGCGATACCGCCAACACTCATCTTTTCCCCGATTGCATTGGCTGAGCTGTAGCTACGCATTATTTTAGCGTTGGCATTGACAGATCCCACAATACCGCCAATGTTACTTTCGCCACTTACATTTCCTTCGGTATAACTATCCGTTATCGTGGAGCTTTCGATGGCACCAGCAATAATACCAACGTTCAAATGTCCTTGAACTCCATCATTTGCCGTCTTAACACCAAGATTTTTAACTGCACCATTTTTGATACTGCCAAATAACCCCCTATAATGACTGTCAAATATATGTACTACAGCATCTTTATTTATCCATAAGCCGCTAATAACATAACCATTGCCATTTAATACGCCTCTAAACTTATTGATATCGCCATCATAGTGTTTGCCGATCGGTTGCCAGCCTTGAGCGTCAAATCCCGCCCCATCACTTTCCAATACAATATCGTTCATGAGTATATAAGCACCCGATAGACCACTTCTGATATTGCTTAGCTCCTCTTGGTCGCTTATCTCCACAACATTGGCACTTTTATAGAAATTGGCATCGCCGTCAAGCGTATGTTGTGCCACTTCAGCTCCCTCTGTAAGATACCAAGTGCCCGTATCGCAAATATCAGAGGGTGTTATTTCGCCTTTTTCCACCTTTGCCTCTTTGAGCAGGTCCAAGTTATTATCAAAACATTTGACAGTGTACTTTGGAAGTGTAACGATAATCGTAGCCGTATTGCTTGTAACCGTTGCTGTCTTGCTGCCATTTACATTGCTGTTGGTGTTTGTGACTACAACATGATAGTTTGTTGTCCCCACACTGCTCGTAGGTGGCGTGTAAGAGGTTGCCGTCGCGCCTGATATCGCGGTGCCGTTGCCGTACCATTGATAGGTCAGATTTCCCCCATCTGTTACGCTTGCCATTATGTTAAGGGTTTTGGGCGTATCGCCTTGAGTATAATTTGCACTTTGCGGTTGGGTCGTTATAGCAGGGGTTGAAGCGTTGATCGTAGTGGGGATGGTAGGGGTGTTGGGGGTGGTGCCGTTATTGGTTCCGTTGCTGCTGCCTCCGCATCCTGCAAACAGTAACGATACAAATAAAATGGGAACTATCTTGTTAAGAGAGGAAAAGAAGAGTTTGAACTTAACAAAGATTGATGTTTTTGAGCCAATCGTATCCTTAGATACCAAAGCCAAAGCCGCCGGATGTTTGGACGGATTTACCGTCAGGATGTTTGTTAAAAGACTAAACATATCCAAATCCTTCTCTTTTTGTAGATTTAATTTGCCAAATGCAAATTTGCGGAAATTTTAATGCAAATATAATTCATAGCGGTAACAGCAAAAGTCGTGGATTTTGTGAGGGGGGAGTAGCACCGTTCGGCAACGCTGGCACAAGACAACAGAAAGATACGCTATCGTTTTAAATTTGGGAACATTATGACAGATAGGCAGATTAATCGCTTCCGCCCTCTTCCATCGTTCCCGCGCAGGCGAGAATCCAAAACAAGCGTAGCGTTTTTACGAAGTAAAATGTTTCTGTGAAAACAAGCGTAGCGTTTTCGTGAAACGAAATGTTTCCTTGAAAACAAGCGAAGCGCTTTTGCGAAGTAAAATGTTTCTTTGAAACTCAAAAGCCAACGCATTCGGAAAGAGAGAAAAGGTTTTATCTTTTTTTGTTAGCCTTATTTATTGTGTTGTTGTTTTTTTGCTCTTTTGACTTCCTGTTTTCACGGGAACGGTTGGAGAGGATTACTTCAAAAATCCCACGGCATTGTTTTCGCCGAATGCGCCTTTGGTCTCTTTTTCTATATTGGCGGTGAAATCTTCCATAGTAAAAATCGGCTCTTTTTTTACGGCGACGCGTAGGGCGGTGTTTTTTAGGACTATCTGTATTTGACCGCCTGTTAGCGGGTAGTTTGCCAGCGTTTTTATGTCAAAGTTTTCCTCATATACGGCGCTTTCCGGCAGGGCTTGCTGCCAAAGTTTTATGCGCTGTTTGAGATTTGGCTTTTCAAACCCTATCTTATAGTCAAATCTCCTCGAAAACGCGGGGTCGATGTTTTCAAGCATATTTGTAGTGGCGACCAAAAGCCCCTCAAAGCGCTCTATCTGCTCTAAAAATATATTTTGCATCTGGTTATGCATCTTATCCGCAGACGCGCCCCCCTCGCTTGACCTGCCGCTTAAAAATTGATCCGCCTCGTTTAAAAGCAGCAACGGTTCGGTCTTGCTTTTGGCGCAAAGCTCTTTGTATGTGTCAAAAATTCTGCGCACATTCTTTTCGCTCTCACCGACATATTTGGACAAAATCTTAGAGCAGTCGAAATTCAGCACCTGCTTTTTCAAAGATTTCGCCAAAGAGAGCGCCGTCATAGTTTTGCCCGTACCCGATGGTCCATAAAAGATGATTTTCGCGTCGATGCCTCTTCTTTTGTCTTTTATGCCCCACTCTTTAAGGCGCGCCAGAACGGTCCTATCTACCTGTTTTAGGATATTGTCAAGCGTATCTTTTATCTTTTGGGGCATCACGACATCGTCTAAGTTGGTCTTTGGCTCTATAAACTCAAAGATATCTTGTTCGGAGATTAGCATATCGAGCTTTATCTTTTTGCCGTTTTTCTCTTTGTCGGGGTGCATTATCTTTTGTAAAATATCTTCGTTGATGTAAAAGCTGCGGCTCACTCCGCCAAAAGCTGTGAACATTTCGTCATAATCAATAATCCCGCTCTCAATAAGCTTTGAGCCCTCCTCCAAAATCGCGCGGTTTTTTATGCGCTCGTATTCGTCAAAGCTCACAAGTCCGATGAGCATATTCATCTCTCTTAAGCTCTCAAATTCGCCCGAATACTCCTCTTTCAAAAGCGCCAGAAAAATAATCTGCTCTTTTGTCTCAAGTGAGTGCTCTTTAAAAAGACTCTCTATCACCACTTCATTTTTTGTGACTTTAAGCCGCTCGTTTATGCGCGCCTCCAAAAGCTGCAATTTCGTCTGAAGCCTGTTGATACCGGGCGCGTTTTGCGTGATATTTTGCTTTGTGGAGCCTATCTTTTGGTATAGTTCTATGCGGAAAAATTGGTCTTTGATATACTCCAGATGGTCGCTGTACGGCGTGATATCGGGCAGTATCATATCAAGATTGCCGTCTTCCAAGAGCTTCAAAAAGGTGGGGCTTGGCGTGATGATGCCGTTGTAGAGTTCGAGATTGGAAAATTCGTTGAGTTTTAGCTGCGAAAAGTTGCTCTGTATGATCCAGCCAAGGTCGATGATGTTGCGTAGATTCTGTATTTTGTAAAGCGGCGCGTAGTCTTTGTGTCCGAAAATCTCGCCCAAGATTTCGCTCACATTTACATCTACATTACCCTCCACATAGCGCTTTATAAGGACGCGCAATATCATTGCCTCCTCTTCGGAGCATTTAAGATGTGAAAAGATTTTGCTCTTTTTTATATCTTTGTTTTCTAAAAAATCTACCAAATATTCCAATCCCTAATCTCCTTTTTTTATAAAATCTCTGTTTCCAAGTCGTCCGACGCGATACTCTCGGCGCGCTCTTTAAGCACTCTTTTCAAGACTTTGCCAGTCGCGTTTTTGGGCAGTTCTTTGGAAAAATAGATATGTTTTGGTATCTTAAAGTTCGCCAAATGCTGCTTTAGATACTTTTTAATTTGTAACTCGCTCATAGGCTCGGTGACGCCGTCTTTAAACTGCACGAACGCTATGACATCCTCATCGCCAAGTTCGCTCTTTTTGCCTATGACGGCGGCGATTTCTATATCGCTTAGCTGGTACAAAATCTCCTCTATCTCTCTTGGATAGATGTTGATGCCTTTGGATATTATCAGATCTTTCTTTCTATCCACGATAAATAAAAACCCATCCTCATCCAACCTGCCAAGATCCCCCGTCCTAATCCAGCCGTTCATAAGCGTCTCAGCGGTGGATTCGGGTTTATTGAGGTAGCCTTGCATTGCACAGTCGCCTTTTACAATTATCTCTCCCACCTCATTTAGCGGCAGCTCCATCATCTCCTCATCTACGATTTTTATCTCGTATCCGGGAAGTGCGGGACCTACGGAGAGCGGTTTTTGTTTTTCAAGGCGGTTTACCGCGACGGCGGGAGAACACTCGCTAAGTCCGTACCCCTCCAACAAAACGCCGCGCGTGAATTTCTGTTTGAAATCTATCAGGGATTTTTCGCTTAAAGGCGCGCTTCCCGAGATAAAGAGCCTTACTTTGTGAAACCACATAAAATACCAAGGGATTTTCGCCTTGATAAGCGCGTTGTACACAGTCGGTACGCCTAAAAATATCGTCACCCTTTTCAAAAGCGTCTGTTTTAGGATATTGGAAAATGGAAAAACAGAGCGCACGACCACGATAGACGAGCCAAAATAGATAGGCAAAAGCACCATAATAGTCAGCGTAAATGTATGAAACATCGGCAAGTAGACGATAAATCTATCATTTGGCTCTATCTTGAAGGCGATTTTAGCCGCGACCATATTTGAGAGCATATTGCGGTAACTTAGCATCGCCCCTTTTGGCTTGCCCGTCGTGCCGGATGTGTAGACTATGCAGGCAAGGTCGTCTATGGCGGGGCGTTTGGTCGTTTTATAGACGCCTTTTGGACGGCTCATAATGCTTTTGTAGCTTAGATTTTTATCATCATAATACTCATACTCTTCCGTCCAGATGATAGCCTCTATCTTCGTAGAGCTAAAAAGCCTCTTGGTCTCCTTGGCGTATGTCGCGGAGGAGAAGAGAAGTTTCGCGCCGCAGTCGTTGAGTATATGCTCGAACTCTTCGCGCTTTAAAAATGTGTTGATAGGCACGCTCACCGCGCCTATCTTTGAGAGTGCCAATAAAGAGACGATGAACTCTTCGCTGTTCGCGACAATGAGCGCCACCGTATCGCCGCTTCTTATGCCGAATTCATACAAAAAATCCGCCAAAGCGTCCGTTTTTTGCTTTAGCGCAAGATTGCTTGTCTTTTGGTCGTCGATAAAAAGCAGCGTCTTTTTGGGCTTCTCTTTAGCGTTATGCTCCACCATTTCATAAAAATTGTGAAAGTTGTATCCGAGCATATTTAGAACCTATATCTTAAGGACAGATTCACAAGATGCGCCCCACCGTCGGAGAATTTGCCATCAAGTCCAGCCAATCCTTCGCTGTTCTTAACACTACGCGCCTCTTTGTCGGAAAAGATATATGCCGCACCTAAGCTTGCAGCTTCACTTAGCTTATACTCAAGTCCTGCAGAGTAGTTTTTAGAGTTGGAGTCGGGAAGTTCAAACGCTAAAGTGTTCCCCGGTGCAGGAGTTTTATCTATCGTAAAACCTGCCATAAGTTTTAAATTGTCGGTCGCTTTATGTGTGATACCAAGACGAAAAGTGTTGGAATCTTTCCAATTTTTCTCTTTTTCTCTACCGAAAAAGCTTGTAGCATTATTGCTGCTCTCATTAGGAAAATTAAAGTCTATACCTTTATAGGAAGACCAATAGACCCTCTCATATACAAACTCAACGGTTGTTTTTTGAAAAAATGTATAAGCGGCGGCGAGACTTAGCACAGCAGGAAGCGGCACTTCAACGCTCGCATCTCCGTTATATGAATCAAGCGGATGATTTAATTTCGCATCGCCTTCAAGTGTTAAATTGACTTTTGAGCGATATGTTGCGGCAAGCTTTAATGCCTCCGTCGGTCTTACGGACAAGGCTAAATTATATCCGAAATCAAACGAATCACCCTCCATATCCATTTTGACAGGTTGTCCCACACCGCTCGCGTCACTTGCCACTTCACCGGTTGAATAGACGGCTCTCGCGCCAAAGCCGATAGCGGCATAGTCGTTTATCTTATAAGCTGCCGTAGGGTTTGCCTCTATAATTCTTAAAGAGAATTTTTTCGCACTCGCAGCTTGATAAGATGTATCCCATCTTTTCGCAAGACCACCCGGCACTACCGCGGAGAAACCAAATCTCCAGTCATTTTGATAAGCAGGCGTTACAAAATGCAAAAGCGGAGCTACGATATTCTCCTCTTTAGACTTGCCGTTGTATGCGGGGTTTCTATTGTCCGTATAGGTCATTTTAGGTAAATTCACATAAGTGATAAACGCTTGAAGTTCGCTTTTATCTGCGTCCAAAAACGCCATATTGGCGGGGTTGTAATAACTGGCATCAGCTCCATCCACAGCGGCGACATTTGCAGCCCCAAGAGCAAGTCCGCTCAAAGACTGCTCGGGTATCTTATATCCCGAAGCTAACACTGACGAGGCAAGAAGCGCGGAAATTACCGAAGTCTTGACAAAAACCCCTCCTTGTAAATTGAAACTCCCAAAATCGTTTAAGCTCTTCATTTAATGTCCTTAATTTTTCCCTTTGCGGGTTTATTTTGTTTGCAGACTATAGAGCAGAGTTATCTCCTGTGCCCATATAGCCTCATCTATCGTCTCTAAAATCAACGGAATATCGTCCATTCTTGCGTCATTCATAATGAACGAAAACGCCCCTAACCCTATTTCACCCTTACCGAGACTCTCGTGCCTATCAACGCGGCTTTGGAATTTTACCTTAGAATCGTTGAGATGCATACCTTTTAGAAATTCGAACCCTATAATATTACCAAACTCTTGCATAGTTTTTTCATAAATTTCATATTCGCGTATATCGTACCCGGAAGTAAAAAGGTGGCAAGTGTCGATACAAACGCCCACGCGGGATTGGTCTATGGAGTGCTCCATAAGATAGGCAAGATGTTCAAATCTATATCCCACATTGCTGCCCTGCCCCGCCGTATTTTCCGCTACGAGCGTGACGCCCACGCTTTGCTTTAAAATCTCATTCATACACTCAGAGATATTTTTCAAACACTCCTCTTCGCTTATAACTTTTAGGTGGCTTCCCGGATGAAAATTCAGTTTATCTAGCCCCAGCGCTTCGCACCTTTTCACCTCATCCAAAAAAGCGTTGAACGATTTTTGGCGCAGTTCGCGGTCGGGGTGTCCGAGATTTATAAGATAGCTATCGTGCGGAAGTACATATTTTGGCAAAATGCCGCTCGTCGCCAAAGCCTCTTTAAAAGCCTCTATCTGGCTTTGTTCAAACGGCTTGGCGTCCCATTGGCGTTGATTTTTCGTAAAGAGCGCAAACGCTTTTGCCCCTATCTTGGCGGCGTTCAGGGGCGCATTTTCCACACCGCCTGCCGCGCTCACGTGCGCGCCTATATATTTCATTGTTCTTTTCCAATCTTTGTTATCTGTATGGTGATTTGATTTAGCGAGTCGTCAAATTTACTATCCAAGCCCTTCATCTCATACGATATGGCAAACTCCCCGTCTTTGGCGATGTATTGCGAAAATCCGTCGGGCGTTTGCGTGAGGTTTTCTGATTTGTAGATGGGTCTTTGCGCCAAGATATCGTCTATCAAGCCGTTATAGTGCGGCTTCAGAAAAAACTTCTCATTAAAAATCCCGCGCGTCATACACTTATCGTTGATACAGACGGTACCGGCGGATTTATAATCCAGCACGACAACGCCCGCTGAGAATAGCTGTAAATTGGCATATTTGTAGCCTGTTTTGTAAAAACCTATACCGCTTAACTTCACAGATGGGGTTTTGATGATAACTTTAACGGGCTGCGAAGCCTCGATAGCCTGATCTTTGATGCTGCACGCGCTAAAAAAGAGCGCGATAGCGACCGATATCGCTAAAAATCTGTACATATTTTGCCCTAAGCGCAGCTAAAAGCTGCATAGTTAAATTAAAAAGGAGAAGTATTCTACCATAAAATCTTTTTACAAATATTTAAGGGAAGCGTGGTATAATTCTACCCTTTTTACGGATAAGCCGTT
>JAISQB010000032.1 GCA_031274495.1 Campylobacteraceae bacterium
CGAGTCCCGCAGCTCCCTTGAATAAATTAAAACAGGAGGGTACCCCGTAGGGGCAGTGTCAACTTTTATGGGGGTCATTTCTTTGGTTACTTTCTTTTTGATAAAAGAAAGTAACAGGAAAACAAAATAGTTTTGAATGAAAAAAGGTTGATAGAACCTATTTAACTCTTTTTGATTGCTTACGCTTTTTGAGTTTCAAGGAAACATTTTGCTTCGCAAAAGCGCTTCGCTTGTTTTCAAGGAAACATTTTGCTTCGCAAAAGCGCTTCGCTTGTTTTCAGAGAAACATTTTGCTAAAGCAAAAGCGCTTCGCTTGTTTTGGATTCCCGTTTTCACGGGAATGACGGAGAAGTGAAATGCGATACATATAGAGGGTTGTCCTCTATATGTATCAGCTAAAAGGAGATTATGAAATTTGACAAATTGTCTTAAAAGTTGGCGTTGAAGCCTACGGTGACTCTTCTGCCGTCTATGTATTTGCCGTAAGATGCTGAGTCTATCTCTTTGTTGAGGGCGTTGTAGAGACCTGCGTTTAATTTTAGGCTCTCTTTCAGTGCGTAATTTACACCCAAATCTACCAAAGTATAGGCTTTGTTGGTAGCTGTATTGTCCGCTCTTGAGGCTTTGAAATAGTCCGCTTTGCCTCTATAGTTGGTTTGCGTCCAGAAGCTTAGTTTGCTGTTTGGTGCATATTCTAACCCTAAAGTTGCCAAATTTTTTGGAGTGTCGTTAAGCGGAAAACCTGCGTAGTTACCCTTTTTCTGGTTGCTTTTTTGGTATGTGTAGCTTCCTGTAGTTATAAGGCTTGATAAGATAGCGTACTTGAAGCTAAGCTCCACGCCGTATAACTCCGCCTTCTCCACATTGTCAAAAACATTTATAAAGTCAAATTTACCGCCGTTGTAGTCGCAATTAGCCGAAGCACCTTTAGGGGTTTCGCAAGCTTTAAGCTCTACGATTTTGTCTTTAAAGTCGGAGTAGAACGCGGTAAATCCGACATTTAAGCCGATATCTTGATTGTCGTAAGAGGTCCCTATCTCGTAGTTTAGACTTTTCTCAGGCTCTAAGTCGGGATTGCCCAGCATAACGCCGTTAAGTCTGCCGCCGCCCGTCACGCCGCCAAAATCATCAGCCGATTGTCTTAGGCTTGGCTGTTTGTATCCTGTGGATATACCGCCTTTTAGGACAAACTCATCTGTTAAGTTTAGGACAGCGTAGAGTCTTGGATTGACATAACTTCCGAAATGGTCGTCGTTGTTGTATCTAACACCGCCTGTTAGCGCGAAACTATCAGACACGCTCCACTCATCTTCGGCAAAGACAGAGTAAGAGCTCTTCTTTATCTGTGTGACTGAAAATTTATTTGTAGCCCTGTCGTCGAGCGTCTCTTTTTTGTATTGTGCGCCTGCGGTGAATGAATTTCTTTCAAAAAAGTAGGTGCCTTGAGTGTTTGCCAGCAAAACTTCATAGTCTATACCTGCACCTCTGTTGTTTTTTGTGAGACTGTTTTGCAGATATGTGTTGATGACAAAATCGCTGTATTTGGCGTCGTGTCCTACGGAGTAGGTCTGTTTGAGTGCTAAACTTTCAGATACTTTATTGTCCGTGCATTTGCCGGTTTTTGAGTCGCAAGATTGCGCCGGTGTGCTTTTTCCGGGTGTGGTGACTCTTTGTTGTTTTGAGTAGTCGTAGCCCAGCCACAGATCGTTGGCATCATTCAGAGCCAAAATCAGCTTAGCGCCCGCTTGTCTTCTTTTGAAGTCGGGGTTGGATGATCTGCTCTTGCCGCCGCTTTGTACTGAAGACTCATCAAGTCCTAAAAAAGCGCCGTTTGTTTGCAAAGATAGGCGGTCGTTTATCACAGGACCCGCGAGGTAGAGATTGGTCTGGTAACCGTCGTTGCTGATATCGTTGAATGATTTTGTGTATTCGCCTTTTAGGCTTCCCGTCCACTCTTTGGGAGCTTTTTTGGTGATGATATTGATAACGCCGCCCATCGCTTCAGAGCCGTAAAGTGATGACATCGGTCCTCGTACCACTTCGATTCGCTCTATCATAGATACGGGAGGCAAAGAGTTGGTAGCGATACCGCCAGCCATACCATTGGGGCTGTGCGCTTCGTTGCCTGACATCGGTTTGCCGTCGATAAGATACATCGTATAAGCGCTGCTCATACCGCGGATGGAGATATCTTTAAAGACGCTTCCGCCTTCGATATTGACGCCGGGAACATTTTTTAAGATATCCGTCAAGTCGTTGAAAGATTTGTTCTCCAACTCCTCTTTTGTGATGACAAATACGGATGCGGGCGCGTCGGCGATATTTTGCTCGTAGCCTGCGGCGCTTACGACTTTGATAGCCTCAAGCTCTTTTGCGTCAGTAGCGTTTAAGGCAAACAGCGCCCCATCTAATAGTCCCAATAGTATTGGAACGGCGAAAAGTTTTCTTTTCATTTTTACCCCTATATAGTTTGGAATTTGATCTCCGACTTAACAATTTTGATAATTATTATTGTCAGAAAAAGTGCGAATAGTATCAGAAATAGAGTAAAAATAATCTTTAGAATAATCAGTAATTGTTATCATTAACATAACCATATGCACAAAAGTGCATGTAGTACAATTTTTATAAATAAAATTTTGGCAATATGTAAAACCGCATTTGATCTGTAAAAATTTACATTTTAAATGCTGTTTGACTTTAATATTAAAGGTGATGCCTTTAGATATTTGTACCGGGAATGCCCCATAAAAGCGTTTTATGTAAATATGCGCACGAGCTTGGTGGAAAACTTTCTCGCAAAAGTGGATAAAAAATACTTTCCTGATGGGGTTTTGGACAAGATGGTTGTCAGAGATTTTGAATTTGGAATGGTTCCTAAAACTATAGAAGTACGGAAGAGATAGATGGTATTAAAACCATACGATATAAAATAGAAAGTCTTAAATGAGACATTTTATATAATGCTTATCGCGTTAGAGCAATCAAGTTATTTTAAAATAATTTTTGCCATATCAAATTAAAACCAAAAAATAAACTGCTGCGAAAGTAGTGATTCATTTAAGAATGCCTTTCATAATAATTTAAGCTGCGTTAGATTATCATTTCTAAACATTAACAATAGAGGCATTTCAATGTTGTTTGGGCGCTCTTTTTCCATTATCATATTTTTTACTCTTATCTTTCATCCTCTCTTTGCCAAAGATATTATCACCGACAAGTCATCAGGAGCAAATGCACCATCTATCGAAACTGCACCCAACGGCAAAGTCCCCGTAGTAAACATAGTAAAACCAAACGGACAAGGACTCTCGCACAATAAATTCTTAGAGTACAATGTAAATAAAGAAGGCATTATATTAAACAACTCAAATAAGCTCGTAAACACCCAGCTTGCGGGATATGTAGCAAACAACCCCAACTTCGGACAAGGAGATACCGCCAAAGTAATATTAAATGAGATAACGGGCACCAAAAAATCAGAACTTTTAGGCTACACGGAGGTAGCAGGGGATAGAGCTGATGTTATTGTTGCTAACCCTAACGGTATATATGTAAACGGAGGAGGATTTATAAATGTCCATGCCGCTACTCTTACAACGGGAGAACTTAAGTTTAAAGACGGACTATTGAATGGGTTCGATGTAAATAGAGGCGAGATAGTCATAGACGGCAGTACGATCATAGACAGCTTAGGCTTCAACGCCAATAACATAGACAGAGTGAACCTCTACTCCAAAGTCCTCTCTTTAAACTCCAAGATATACGCCAAAGAGCTCAATATCGCCCTTGGGGATAACGACATAAGCTTAGACGGCACCATATCCCCAAAAGGAGCTGCGGGTACGGGTCTTTCTCTTGACTCTTCGGCTCTTGGTGGGATATACGCCAATACTATCATTTTAACAAGTTCCGATAAAGGCGTGGGGGTCAATCTGCCTTTGGAGATACTGGTCAGCGATAGACTCACACTAAACGCTAACGGGGATATAGTGGTAAATACTATAGTCTCAGGCGATAAAGTATCCCTTAGTTCATCCGGCAATGTAAATGTTAACGCAGACAAAAATATCACGGCAGATAGCATAAATATACGCGCGGATAATTTGCGCAATAATGGGGAGATCAACGCCCTTCAAGGGATAAAAACAAGCACCATAAATGTAGCAAACGAGATAATAAACGACGCCCTTATAGGAGGATACAACCTAAACCTATCCGCCAAATCCATCATAAATAACAAAGACTCAGCCATCTACGCCAAAAACGACCTCTTTATAAACTCCGACACTTTTGTAAACCAGCACGCTGTTGCGGCAGATAGTATAGATATATATGCGGACAACCTACACAACAAAGGAGAGATAAACGCCCTCAAAGGGACAAAAACAAGCACCATAAATGTAGCAAACGAGATAATAAACGACGCCCTCATAGGAGGATACAACTTAAACCTATCCGCCAAATCCATCATAAATAACAAAGACTCAGCCATCTACGCCAAAAACGACCTCCTTATAAACTCCGATAGCTTCATAAACGACTACTTGGGCTATGTAAGAAGCGATAACGACATGCATCTTTACATCAAAGACAACATGACCAACAGAGCAGACATCTACGCAAGAGGCACCCTAAACATAGGCTCCACCACCCAAAGAGGCGGAGTAGTCACCAACTTCAACGGAAGCGTTATAGAGGCTCATGGGGATATCAATATCTTTACTAAAGAGTTGAACAATGTAGCTGATGCGCCGGTGTATAAGACGGTAAGGGAAACGTTAAGCAAAACGGTAGAATACAAAATAAATAGATGGTATTTAAAAAGTTTCGTACGAGAATATACTGATACAAAAACACATAACGACACTACCGTCACGAGCTCTAAAGAGATATTGGTTCAACAAAACACCCCCTCTTTAATCATATCCGATGGTTCAATCAATATAAACACCGATCAATTGACAAACGCCTACTCTCTCATAGCTGCCAACGAAGATATAACAATTAATGCCGATAATGTAAAAAATATAGGAAAAATAGCGACTTCAAACATAAGCGTTAGAACGCAAAAATATAG
This sequence comes from Campylobacteraceae bacterium, assembly GCA_031274495.1. Taxonomy (GTDB): domain Bacteria; phylum Campylobacterota; class Campylobacteria; order Campylobacterales; family Campylobacteraceae; genus JAIRKW01. The sequence continues at coordinate 5,081 of JAISQB010000032.1, forward strand.
AAGAGTCAACCACACTTTTCATTCTGACGAGTCAAGACTCTATGAGGACATAACTCATACAAATACCACGAGAGAATACTCTTTAGATTACGGCATTCAGGCAGGAAGGTCTATAAACGGCACGATAGTTAATCTGGAAAATCTTGTCTATACCACAATAGACCCTGAAAAAGAGAGGCAGATGAGGAATGACCTCACGGTGATTAACGACTTAACCCAAAACATAAATACCCTAAATAATTCACCTGATTTTTTTAGCACTTTGAAGCACGATATTGAAAACCCTGCAATTGCAAATGAGGGGGATGTAGGTTTTTTTGATATAGAACCGTTACTTGATTCTAGCGAAGAGACTACATTTAACAACTACAGAGACAATGTTTTTTTGATTGCAGATGTTTATCAAGAACTCATTGAAAATAGTCTATCAGCTATCGCAGACCTTGAAAATACATTGGCTTATTTGGAGAGCTTGGAAAACTTTGAAAGCAAAGCAGACAAGATAAACACTATAAAAAATGCTATAAATACGGCAAAAGCGAATATAAATAGAGCAAATGAAAAACTAGATTCGCTTGAGGGCATAATCTCTCTACTTGATAGAGACGAAGGGGAGGATGTAAAACTATTTGATATTTTAGATCAATCAGAAGTTGAAAGCATAGCAACGGGTATGTTATCTGCAAGTAGCGATATTAAGGCTATTTTAATAAGCAGTATCGATACTCTCACAACAAATAACTTCTTTGACGAAACAGCCTCTTTATTGACATATGCCCAAACAGACTTAGACGACAGAAGAGAAAAATTAGACGATGATATAAAAAAATACGGCAATCTTGACGATAAAATTTTTACAAATGATGATGAAGGATTATATAGATTAGGTACAACCAATAGCGGCACAGGCGGCAAAGACATACTCTACTCCGAAATAACCATAGACGGTATAGTTATCCCCTCCGGCAAATACGGAGAGTTCATCGCAAGCCAAGGTCAAAAGTACTTAGTAGAGTCAAACCCTCTCTACACAGACTTTGATAAATTCATAGGCTCAGGTTATCTGCAGGATA
>JAISQB010000047.1 GCA_031274495.1 Campylobacteraceae bacterium
ACCTTTAAAGCAATGTATACCCCTATCACATACAAAGTAACATTCTTAGAAGATGACGGCTCTTTAGCAGGAGAGTTGCAAGGTACCAAAGGACAATCTATATTTGTACCCGCAGCTAAGCCTAAGAAAGATTATGAGTTCACACATTGGCAAGAAGAGGGAGGTACACAAACAATACAAAAAGGTACAAACTACTACACCGTAACAAAGACAATTACCTTTAAAGCCACATACACACCTATCATTTATACAATTATATTTTTAGGTGACAACAACCAAGAGGTAAACCGCACCAATGCTTCGGCGGGGACAGTTATAACAGTGCCACAAGCTCCCACACTGCCAAACTACACATTTACCAGTTGGATAGAGGTAGGAGGGACGGAGAGGATAGACAAATCTACCACAACCTATAAAATTACAAGGGCGGTGACATTCAAAGCCCAGTATACCGCTATCATATATACGGCTACATTTCTTAATGAGAGCGGAGGACCGGTAGCAACTCGAACGGGGGCTTATGGAGCTGTTATTACGCCGCCTGATGCCCCGATAAAGACAGGAGGATATACATTTACTCAATGGAAAGAGGTGGGAGGCACTGTAACTATACCAAGCGGTACAAACACTTACACATTAATGAGAGATATAACATTTAAAGCCGAGTATGTTGATTCGTTTGATGGCACACATATATATACTCAAGATGACTTGAATAAGGTACGAAATAATCTAAAAGGTAATTATATACTTATGAATGATATAGCCTTAACCGATAACGATGGAGGATATGATGTGAATGGTTGGATACCTATAGGCAGTGACTACCCGAACCAATTTACAGGCACATTTGACGGCAATGGTCATAGGATAACGGGGCTTTGGATAGATAGACCTACTGTAAATCTTGTCGGACTATTTGCTCATATAGATGGCAACGCTACTATCAAAAATCTAGGTGTTGAGATAAGCAGTAGGGGTGTTAGAGGATATGAAAATGTTGGCGGTATCGCGGGACATGTTAGTGGTGGCACAATAACCAATAGTTACTCTACCGGGAGCGTTAGCGGCAATGGTAGCGTTCGTAGAAATGTCGGCGGTATCGCCGGAACTGTTTTAGGCAACGGCACAATAACCAACAGTTATTCTACGGCAAATGTTAGCAATAGTAATCATGTCGGTGGTATCGTCGGAACCGTTATACTTGGCGGCACAATAACCAACAGTTACTCTACGGGGAGCATTAACGGTGGCGGTGTTAATATTGGTGGTATCGCGGGAGAGTTTAATGGAGGCTTAATAACCAATAGCGCTGCAATTAGCCCTTTGGTCGCGGGTTCAAGCAATGTCAATCGCATTGCGGGCATATTTGCTATAGGTACAGCATCAAACAATTTCGCATTGAACACTATGGCTGTCTATGGAAATAGAAATGGCACTGCCGGCACAGACAAAACCATCGCACAACTAAAGACACAATCAACATACTCAAACCCCGTAAATGGTGACGGCAGAGACGGTCTTGGCTGGAAATTCGGCAATGACGACGCCAACCCTTGGAAAATCGACCCATACAAAAACAACGGCTTACCATATCTTTATTGGGAGAATAGATGATGTTTTTATACCGTTCTCGTTGCTATTTTATCGGCTTCGCCCTCTCTCCCGTCATTCCCGCGCAGGCGGGAATCCAAACTAAGCAAAGCGCTTTTTCCTTGGCAAAATATTTCCTTGAAACTCGCGAAGTAACCATTTTTATTAAAGACAGTATCCGGTTTATGGATAATTCCAAATCCGATATCTTCCCTGACCTATTGTGTTTTTTTAGTTTGGATTCCCGCCTGCGCGGGAATGACGAAGAGAGAGGAGATCGTGTTTTAGTAGCTTTACCACCGTGAGAATCCTTAGTTCCGACAGAGCAAAGCGACGAGGAACCTTTGTGGTCAAACTTATAAAACGGATAACCATTAAAGATTCCTCATCACTTTACTCCAACAGAATGACAAAAAGGGGAAGGCAGGCATATCAGACAAGACAAAACCCCTCCCACGGAGGCGGGAATCCAAATACGCAAAAAACTTTCAACATAATTTTGCAGTTCATTTCCTTATTTCTTTTTCAGAGAAACATTTTGCTGAAGCAAAAGCGCTACGCTTGTTTTGGATTCCCACCTGCGCGGGCAGACCTCTCTTCTGTCGCACCCATTCCATTCTCCCGTCATTCCCGTGAAAACGGGAATCCAAACTAAAAAAACAAACAAATCAAAGAAAATATCCGATTAGAAATCGTCCATAAAATAAATACAGTTTTCAACAAAAAGAGACACTACACATATGGAGATTGCGGGTCAAGCCGCAATAACGAAGAAAGTTTGGATTCCCGCCTTCGCGGGAATGACGGGAGAGGAGGCGGATGTGACTAAAGAGGGAGATTATTGCCGTACAGCGACAGCGATAATCGCGTAATCGCGATTTTCTCTTCCCCCCATTTTGACACTGCCTCCTGTTTTGATTTATTCAAGGAAAAAGAGCGAGGACCTGTTTGAGCGAAGCGAGTCCGCAGCTCCCTTGAATAAATTAAAACAGGAGGATACCCCGTAAGGGCAGTGTCAACTTTTATGGGGGTTGTTTCTTTCGAGGAAACATTTTGCTTCGCAAAAGCGCTACGCTTGTTTTGCGTTACTTTCTTTTCAACAAAAGAAAGTGACAAGAAAACAAAACAATTTCGAATGAAAAAAGTCTGATAGAACCTATTGTATCTTCTTTGATTACTTATGCTTTGTGAGTTTGGATTCCCGCCTGCGCGGGAATGACGAAAATACGATAAATGAAAAATCGTTCACATCTATCTCATGAATATGAACGATTTTGGCTAAATCGTTCATATTTGGAAAAAGATGTGAACGATTTTGATGTTTTTTTGGCTTGTGAGGAGGGGCGACCATTAAAGATTCCTCGTCACTTTGCTCTGTCTGGATGGGTATGTGGTGTTTTATAAGAGGGGGGAGGGAGTTTTAACTCCCTCGGGATTTTTATTTGACTGAAACTAACTTTCTTCTTAGGTAGGCGATTCTACTTTGTAGGGGTAGATTTTTGGGGCAATTGTCTTCGCAGGCTAAGAGGCTCATACATCCGAATATGCCGTTGTCGTCGCCGATTAGTTCGTAATAGTCTTCTGTCGTTCGTTTGTCAAGAGAGTCTATCTCGAAACGCGCTACGCGGTTGAAGCCTACTGCGCCTAAGAAATCGGGGCGCATTAGTTTGGTGCCGCAGGAGGCTACGCAGATACCGCACTCGATACATCTATCAAGTTCAAATACCTCTTGCGCGACTTCGGGCTCTACTCTGTCTTCAAGCTTTGAGATGTCCGTAACGTGGTCGGAGTGTATCCAGCTCTCGACGCGTTTGCTCATACCGTTCATCCAAGTGCCTGTGTCTACGGACAAATCTTTTAAGAGTTTGAACGCGGGCAGAGGCATAAGCTGCAAGACGCCGTCGGGGTAATTTTTCGTCAAAGTGCGGCACGCAAGGCGTGGCTGACCGTTGACCATCATACCGCAGCTTCCGCAGATGCCGGCGCGGCAGACAAAGTCAAAGTTCAAATCCGCGTCGTACTTTTCGCGTATATTGGTCAACGCGATAAAGAGTGTCATACCGTCCGTCTCTTCGAGTTTATACTCCACAAATTGAGGAGTTGAATCCTTTGCGAGTGGGTTGTATTTAAATGCTTTTATAGTTATAGTGCGGCTCATTTTTTGTCTCCTACGCGCTCGTTTTTCGCTTTAAATTGCGGCTGGAGCGTAAAAGGCATAATCGCCTCTTGTATCTCTGCGCCGTCCTTGCCTTCGGCTTCCAATTTCTCTCTTATCTTGTCGATCTCTTCTTGGCGTTGCGCGCTTAGAGGGTTTTCGATAATGTTGCCTTTGACGCCGTAGCCTCTGAATGCAGGCGGCATCTCCATACGCATAATGTCAAGATCTTCGTACTTTAAAATTGGCAATGTGTCGCCATCTTTCCAGAACGCTAAGGTTCTTTTGAGCCAGTTGACATCGTCGCGCTTTAGATAATCCTCTCTATAGTGCGCGCCTCTACTCTCCGTTCTTTGGAGTGCGCCGAGCGCTACACAAAGGGCGAGTTTGAGCATTTTGGGGACTCTGTATGCCTCTTCAAGTTCGGGGTTGGTGCCTAAGTTTTTGGTCTTGACGGAAGCTTTTAGAGATTTTTTGTAAAGCTCTTCCAACTCCGTGACCGCTTTTTGCAAGCCTTCGCCGTTTCTAAAGATAGCTACGTGTTCCCACATAACATCTTTCATACGGTTTTTTATCTCAAAGATATTTGAGCCGTCTTTACGGGATAGTATCTCTTTGATGTAGTTTTGCTGTTTTTCTACGGCTGCTTCGATGTTTTTGGTGTCTATCGTGACATCGTTTGCTTTACAAAACTCTGCGAAATAGTCACCTATAATCATACCAGCTACTACGGTCTCACTTACTGAGTTTCCGCCCAGCCTGTTAAAGCCGTGCATATCCCAGCACGCCGCTTCGCCCGCGCTAAATAGACCTTTTAGTGTTGGGGACTCGCCTGTCGGTTTTGTTCTGATGCCGCCCATAGAGTAGTGTTGCATAGGAAGTACGGGCGCCCAGCCTTTTGGACCCTCATCCGCGGGGTCGATACCGTTAAATATCTCGCAAATCTCTTGAACATCGCGCAAGTTTTTCTCGATATGCTCGCGTCCCAAGATAGATATGTCAAGCCATACGTGCTCGCCGTAAGGGGATTTGACGCCTTTGCCGTTGCGGATGTGTTCCATCATTCTGCGGCTTACGACATCGCGGCTTGCCAACTCTTTCTTTTCAGGCTCGTAGTCGGGCATAAAACGGTGTCCGTCTACATCGCGCAAAATGCCTCCGTCGCCTCTGCAGCCTTCTGTCAAAAGAATGCCTGATGGGACTATCGGGGTTGGGTGGAACTGTACCGCTTCCATATTGCCAAGACTTGCTTTGCCTGTCTCTAAAGCGATAGCAGCGCCGATACCTTCGCAGTTTACGGCGTTTGTAGTGTGTTTATAGACTCTGCCGTATCCGCCTGTAGCGATAAGTGTGCCTCTTGCCACATAAGCGGTAAGTTCGCCCGTTACCAAGTCTCTCACGACCGCACCGTAGCATCTGTCGTTTTCTACGATAAGCGAAATCGCCTCTTTTCTATCTTCGATATTTACATTTAGCTTTAAAGCCTCATTTGCGACGGCAAAAAGCATCGTGTGTCCTGTGGCGTCTGCCGTGTAACAGGTACGCCATTTTTTCGTGCCGCCGAAATCGCGTGAATGGATAAGCCCGTGGACTTCATCTTTCTCTTCTATCGTTGTTTTTTCAGCGTTGATGACAGCCGTTCTTTTACCTTTTTGTATTCTTGTCCAAGGTACGCCCCAAGCGGCAAGTTGTCTGATAGCTTTGGGTGCTGTTGTAACGAACATTCTTGCTACATCTTGATCGCAGCCCCAGTCGCTTCCTTTGACCGTATCCGCAAAGTGTAGGTCTTCATTGTCGCCTTCGCTCATTTTGGAGTTGCCGAGACTTGCTTGCATACCGCCTTGAGCCGCCGCAGAGTGTGAACGCTTAACGGGAATAAGACTCAAAACAGTCGTACTAAGTCCTTTTTCAGCCGCCGCGACAGCTGCTCTAAGACCTGCCAATCCTCCGCCGATAACCAGCGCGTCATAATATTTTACATTCATCTTATATATCCGCCTTTACATTGCTATTTACTTGATACTGCGCGTATACACCGCTCTCTTGGTTGGCGTATTTGTAACCTGTTTTGACATAAGCGCCCAGCGTCAATAGACCAAGAGCGAGGAAAAATGCCGTAAGTGCCCATTTGACTTTTGTAAGTCTGGCTCTTGTCACTTTCGCGTCTTTGCCCTCAAACCAGCCCCATTTAACACACAAACGATAAAGTCCGATGCCGCCGTGAAGCTCAACCGCGAAAAGAAGTATGAGATAAAAAGGCCACATAAAGTTGCTGTACATTCGCCCACCGCTTACTTGCGCTGTTATCTCGGGGTTGGTCATCACTATGATTAGGTGAGCGGAGCCCAAAAAGAACATAATAAAGCCCGTTTTTGCCTGCCAAAACCACAAAGTCGTGTCGGAGTGTTTCATCGTAAACGCGTGAGTTTTGTAGATCTGGTACTGTCTGAAGTTAATGGGAAATTTTCTCATTCCAAGACAGGCGTGTACAACAAATATAACAAATACCACAAACACTATGAAAGAGACGATGAGCGGTTGTTTTTCGCTCAAGAAAATACCTCCCTCAAACGCACCGGCGACCCAATTAAGCGCATCTTCGCTTATCAGTATCGTTGCCACAAAAAACATATGTCCCCACATAAACAGTCCCAAAAAGAGTCCTGTCGCGCTCTGGACAAAATCCAATCTCGCCGGTAAACGGCTCTTTTTGCCGTCAACCCTTTTACCTATATATCCTTCAATGATATCGGTCACTTTCTATCCTTTTAAAATGAATTTTTTTGCATTACAAATTGCGCCGTTTTTGGGCTGCAACAACTATGTTTTTCCCCGAGTCCGTCTCCTTACAAATAAAATCAGCTAATGCCTCTTTTTATTTTTCTTTAATTTAATGTTTTTATGTTCGATGGCTTTTTTGTTGCTTTTGATGATGTAGGCGTATAAGAAAATGCCTATCGCTATAATCACCAAAGACAAAAGCTGCCCTGTTGTCAGCCAGCCGCCGTAGACAAACCCCACTTGCGCGTCGGGCTGTCTCCAAAACTCCGCTATAAATCTTCCTATGGAGTAGGTTATGCCGTAGATGGCGATAAGCTCTCCGTCGTACTTCTTATATCTTCTGTAGATAAATACTACGATAAATACCAATAGCCCCTCAAAAAACGCCTCATAAAGCTGCGAAGGGTGTCTTAAAACACCGTCCACATATATACCCCAAGGCACATCCGTAGCGCGTCCGACCAACTCTTGATTTAAGAAATTGCCGATGCGTCCCAGCACATACGCCAGTGGAACGCTCAAAGCTGCCAAATCCAAAAGCTGCCACACCGAATAGCGGTACTTTTTACAGTAGATAAAAGTTACTATCAAAAAGCCAAATACCGAGCCGTGGTAACTCATACCGCGGATTCCCACGAACTCTCCGTTTTGGAAAGGGTTGAAAATCTCCCACGGGTGAGACAGATAGTAAGAGGTGTGTGGGTCATATATCAATATAAACCCAACTCTTGCTCCTATTATCACGGCAAGTTCAGCCCACAAAAAGTAACTATCCACTACGCTAAGCGCCATAGGGATACGGTCTTTTTTGACAAACCATTTGGCGATGAATATCGCCCCTAAAAGTGCGCTGACATACATAATGCCGTACCAGTGCACCGAAAGCGGACCTATATAGAACGCTATAGGGTCAAAATGCTCATAGATATTCTGCCAAAAACTCAACTGAAAACTCCTTAAAAGCCTCAATTATATTTAAAAATTGATTATAAATTGATTATGGGATTTTAAAAGGATTTTTTCCCTCTCAAGAGATAAAAATTATCCCTATCCACAACTTTTGTAAGTGTATCTAATTAAAATAAAAAAACGGATACTTGGTTAATATGTAGGTTTAATTGTGTTAAATTAGCCTCTTTTGTTTGTAGTCATAGTTTCTGTAAGTTACAATTATATAAAAAATGAAAGGATTTTATATAAAACGCGACCAGACACAGCTTCTTTTAGAGGAGTATTTTTTTGTCACGATAATATCTCAATCATTAACCCAAGCATAATATAATGCTTACCTTGTTTATTTCAATCAAAAAAGGAGAAGCGGCTATGGAGACCAAAACGCTCAAATTAAATTGCGAAAAAAACGGCTTTGAATTTGTAAGCGCCAAGACAAAACAAGAGGCTCTTGAAATCGCCAAAGGATACATCACGAAAGGCTCAAGTGTGGGGCTTGGAGGCTCGGTAAGCGTTGAAGAGATAGGGCTTTTGGAGTATCTCTCAAACAGTAAAGATATTACGCTTTTCAACCAATACGAAGAGGGCATCACAAAAGAGGAGAATGCAAAACGGCGCAAAGAGGGGCTAACAGCTGACATATATGTCACAAGCACAAACGCCCTGACGCGTAAAGGCGAGCTTGTAAACGCCGACGGCTCGGGCAATAGAGTCGCGGCGCAGATATTTGGCTCAAAAAAGCTTCTGTTGATAGTGGGTAAAAATAAAATCGTAAGAGATGTAGCCGCCGGCTTTGAGAGGATAAAAAATGTAGCGGCTGTGAAAAACGCCGACAGACTCAACCAAAAGGCTTTGACTTTCGGCAAAGAGCCAAATTATACGCCTAAAGATATCTCGCAAAAATACGGCATCATCGTCAGCGAGACACCCGGACGCATAGTCATCATCTTTGTCGACGAAGCGCTGGGATATTAAATTATAAAAATAGTGCCGCCATCAAGGGTATCGTGAAAAACGCCACGGCGGTGCTCAAAAGTATGGCAAACGACGCCTCTTGCGGACGGACATTAAAGAGCGTTGCCATTATAACGGTATTTGCCGCCATCGGCACGATAGCATAGACCAACATCACGCGGTAAGCGCTCTCATCAAACGCGTGTATAAAGTTACTGTCTATAAACGCCACGAGCAGCGCCGCCGCAGGCCAGATGATAAATTTGGCGAAAAATGTCACCGCTATAAACTTTTTATCGACGCGCACATTTTTTAACCCCACAAGTCCCATACCTATCATCATCATCCCCAAAATCGCATACGCCCCGCGAAATTGCGTCAAAAACTCGATAAACTCTCCACTGAAATTTACCTGCATAAGATTGCACGCAAAGCCTGCAATCGCCGCGTAGATGACTGGGAGTTTGACGATTTTTATCATACTCTGGGTAAATGTATAACTGCCTCGCGAAATGATATAAAACCCTATCGTGTATTCGTATAAAAATGATATGACAAGAGCTAAGATGTAGATATTTGCCTCGTGTTCGTTTAGTAGTATAATCGCCAACGGTATGCCAAAGTAGCCCGTATTGCCCGTGCCGCAGCTAAATGCCGCAAGATTTTTAGTCCTGTCGGTCCAAATCTTTTTACCGACATAAAACATCCCAAAACAGATAACAGCGGCGATACAAAAGAGCGTCAAAGGCACCAAAACCACGCTTGCACTCAGTTCCACCTGCAAAGTCGCGCCAAAGACGACGATAGGGGCTAATATATAGACGATGAGCGGCGCCACCATCTCTCTTGCGATACCAAGCTTTTTACAGGCGATGTAGCCAAGCGAGATATTGATATATAAGGGGAATATCTTTAACCCCAAAGCGGCGACTTTTAGCCAGAGCGAAACAAGCGTGGAGAGCATTACTCTTGCCTTTCATTATCTTATTGAAGGCAAATTATATTATAATAAACGCAAAAAAAAGTAACGAGGCTTCACAATGGCGGACGATATCAATTCAAAAGAGCTCGCTTTAGACTACCCCTGTACTTGGCGCTATAAAGTCATCATCGCAGCTTCAGGCGACATAAAAGCTGTAGTAAAAAGGGTGTTAAAGGAACGAGAGCACACTCTGAAATTCTCACACAAAAGCCAAAAGGGCGGTTATGAGAGTTACAATTTGGAAGTTTTAGTCTTTGACGCGGGAGATAGGGCAGCGTTGTATGAAGCGCTGCAAGCGGATGCGGATGTAAAATTTATTTTATAGGTAAGGAGAAGAGTATGGAATCAACTAAGATTATTTTTAAAACAGCCCTCAAGGAGAACAAGGACAATCCCCAAATCCTTGCCATCATAAGGGATTTGAGTTTTGATCTGGGGCGTAAGAAGCTAAAAAATTTAAGTGAAACGGAGATAACAGAGGCAGCAAAAGAGCTTTTCGAGCTTTTCGTTTTTGTGCTAAAAGAGGAGAAATTAAGAGACGCCAAGAGCATATCAAGTGTCATAGAGGGGCTTACCAGTGCGGCAAGTCACGACAAAAAAGAGTACCTTTTCAAGATAATTTACGAAAGAGAGCAGCTTGAAAAGCTCATCCACCGACAAAGCGCCGAGATAAAACAGCTCATCATAGAGACTTACGACACGATAGAGACGGCTTTGGCGGATATCAAAGATGACGAAAAAGAGCAAATCTTAGAGGGGTTAAATGAGGCAAAACTCCTTAGCGCGGAGCTTTTGGGCATACTCAAAGACGCTGTTGAGGAGGCGTTTGTGACGACCATCGAAAACGGCAGCGATATAGAAGATACCGTGCGTGAGCTTGCCAAGACTTTCGCATATCAGGCGATAAATGAGGGCAAATTTGTAAAACAGAGGATTTTGGATATCGCATCTACGATTTTGGAAGCGGCGTGCGATATCGCGGATAGCGACTACGCCAACGCCTCTTATGTGCTAAACGGCGCTGTGAAGGGTGTAAGAGAGGGTATCGCAAAGGCGGCGGAGAAATTTAAAAACGACCTCAAATTCGCCCCTGACGAGATAAAAGAGTTCGCGAAAAATTCTGAAGAGAATAAAATCGGCATTATAGATATGGAGGAGAGTTTCATCGCGCTTTTAAGACAACGCCAGATGAACAGCATCGATATCTCAGCTAAGATTTTAAGTGAAATCATCGCCGAGCACGACACATATGTTGCCAAACTAAAAAGATTGAGCGTAGAAGCGGCGGATGCTTTTAGCGAAAAGATAGAAACTTTTAAAGATGAGACACTAAAAGATTTCAAAGAAAAATTTGATGAATTTAAAAAAGAGACCAATAAAAGGGTAGAAGCCTTCAAAGAGGGCGCCGCCCCCAAAACCAAACGCTTCGCCGACGACGCCAAAAAATTAGGACTCCACGCGTGGGAATCAGCCAAAAACAGAATTGACGAAGTCATAAAAAACGCGAAGAAGAAAAAAGACTAAAGATAATTTGCCCGCGAGGGCAAATTATCTTTTTATTCCGTATAGCACTCTATAACGCCGCACTGATTAAGACTTATGCTATCGCAAACAGGCGGAATTATCTCTTTGGCGCTTGCGTCTATAAGGGCGGTTTTGCCGTTAATTTGATGAGAAAATATCCCTTTTTCAAGTACATTTAAATTTTTATATGTTTTATCAAAAATCTTATTCCACCTCTTATCATAAAGAGTGTATTCACTATTCTTTAATGATGTGGCATAGTAGCTTTCGCTGGCGCTAATATCATTCGCCTTTAAGTCTTGTAAAATGTTTTTTGCATAGTCAAAGATAACCAATCTATCTTTTAAGTATACGATAAAAAAGTCGTCATTGAAATTGACATAAAAAACATCTTCTATGATAGGATTTAGTTGTGTATCAAGCAATACTTTTTTGTATAGTCCCGAACCTTTAGTGTCTATGATGAATAATCCTCTGTATGCTCTCTCAAAATAGTACTTACTTTGCAAATCTATAATTATATTGCCGTCAAAATCTGCCATCCCTCTCTTTCCATCCTTCAAAAATACAAGCATATCGTATCTATCTTTTGCGCTAAAGCTATTGTCAGGCTTTATCCAATCTGCTCTCAGCAAAACCTTTTTATTGTCAAAATCATACAGAAATGCTTCCGATTTGCCGGTAGAAGGTTTTATTAGCTGTGCTATAATGCGGTGGTCATTTATTCTTATAACTCCCGTCAAATCAACATCGCCGAACACATCCTCGCCGTCTTTGTCAAAGAGACGATAGATGTTGATTTTTCTCTTGGATTTTCCGACAAGATTGACGCCGTATTCCATTATGTATCCAAACGGGGCAAAAATTTGCAGCTTAGAGAAGTTTTTATTATCTAAATAGAACTTTGTCTTAAGTAGTTTTTCCGCCTCTTTGTTTGCTGCTGCGGTATTGTCTTTACTGTTAAGGCTTTTTTCCGAGATAGACGTCAAAGACTCTTTTTTGCCATTGCTACCTCCCTTTATAGGCAATACCTCGTATTTAAGTCCGTCAACAGCCAATACTTTATTGCAAGTTTTGGGGTAAAAATAGATACTTTGATGAGCCTTGTCCAATAATTTGTCACCGTTTTTATTGTAAAGCGTTGTCATTTTTGTTTTTTCAATAAGCTTTCTACTTACAACTTTTCCGTCTTGAAGCGTTAAGAATTCTGAATTTATAAAATCGCCGTTTTTGTCTCTTTTAAATCCCACAAGCGCAAAGCCGTTTCCATAATATATGTCGTGCATCAGCTCATTATCTCGAAAAATACAGTTTTCGTTTTTTTGCTGTTCTAATTTTAAAATAGCTTCCGCCTCATTTTCGCTTAACACACTGTCAAGAGTTTTGCATTTGGTGCCACCTGCTAAATGCACATAAGTAACTCTATCAACCTTGTTTTTGTAGTTTTGCTTGCATGTACTGTTTTCGCACCATGCGTCCAATAGGGCGTCAAGCATTTTTTTATCATACATGAAATAATTAGGATAATAAATTTTATAAACCCCTCTCGTCTGCTCGTCTTTTATCGGGGTTGCGGGTCCTCCTCCTCCGCCGCAGCCTGATAGCAAAACGACCATTGCGCTCAAAAGCGCGATTTTTACCTTTAACATACACTCCTCCTTTGTATATTATGCTATTAGTCTACCTTTGTACTTAAGATTTTATTGATACGGTTGCCGTCTACCTCTAAGACTTTGAACTCAAACTGTCCGTTTTTGATGACATCGCCTACCAGTGGGGGGCGACCTAGTTCGTTGAAGACCATACCGCCGAGCGTCAAAATCTCTGCGCTGTCTTCGAGTTGGCAGCCCAGTATCTCGCATACGCTCTCTATGTCTATCATACCGTCAAATTCGTAAGTGTTGTCGTCTATCTTTTTAAAGTCTTCGCTTTTGGTGTCGTGTTCGTCGGAGATGTCGCCCATTATCTCTTCTAAGATATCCTCCATCGTCAAAAGTCCCGCCGTGCCGCCGAATTCGTCGATAACAAGCGCGGTGTGGATCTGCTCTTTGTTCATCCGTGAGAGGATGTCGGAGATGGGCGCGTTTTCGGGTACGAAGATGATTTTTCGCACTAATTTTGATAGGTCTTTCGTAGGATTTTGCGAAAATACATTGTCAAGTAAATCCCTCAAATGTATCATACCCAACGGGTTATCTTTGCTGTCTTGGCAGAGCGGATATCTTGTATGTTTTGTCTGCAAAACGGTCTCTATGCTCTCTTCGTAAGAGTCCTCCGCGTAAAGGCAGATGATATCTTTTCTTGGTGTCATCACCTCTTTTGCCACCGTGTCGGAAAAGTCAACGGCGTTTTTGATGATTTCGCCCTCTACGGAGTCTATGTAGCCGGCGTTCAAGCTCTCGTTTACGATGATTTTGAGCTCTTCGTCGGAGTGTCCCTGCTCGCGTTCACTGCTTGGATTGATGCCGATGCGTTTAAGGAAAAATGAGGCTAATATATCAAAAAGTTTGATGCACGGATAGAAGATGACCCAAAATAGATGGAGTGGTTTGGCGATGATGAGGGAGCTTTTTTCGCTCTTTGCGATGGCGATGGATTTGGGGACTAATTCGCCCATAACGACGTGAACGACGGTGATGAGTGTGAATGCGATGACAAAGCTTATCATATGTACAAGCGCGCTGTTTCCCGGGAATAGTTTAAGGATGGGTCCTTCTATCAGACTGGCAACGGCGGGTTCGCCTATCCAGCCAAGAGCCAATGATGAGAGCGTGATACCAAGCTGCGTCGCGCTTAGATATGTATCAAGCGAATTAGACATCTTCAAAGCCAACTTCGCACTTTTATTGCCGCCTTTGACCAACTCTTCAAGCCTTGTGCGGCGCACTTTCACGATAGCAAACTCCGACAAAACGAAAAAACCATTAAGGAGAACCAGACAAAACGCGATAACCAGCATCAAAACCGACCAAGGTTCGGGCAAGACAGATCCTTTGTGAAAATATTAGAAAAGTTGTATATTAGCATATTTTTGTACAGATTTTATTATAAAATAGTAAAAATGTCTCTGCATATGGGAGATTTTTAAGAGTTTGTGCGGCTTCCAAGAAAAAGCCGCACAAAAATTACTCCGCGTCGGGATTATTGAAAAAATCTCTCGCCATTTTAAATACTATAGGGCTTAAAAGCAGCAACGCTATGAGGTTTGGTATCGCCATCAGAGCGTTGAAAAGGTCGGAGAGTGCCCATACTACGGTGAGTTTTGACAAGGCTCCTACGGGTATGGCTAAAGTAAATATCACTCTAAAGATGAAAGCCGCTTTGTGTCCGAAGAGATATATTGCGCATCTCTCACCATAAACGCACCAGCCCAAAACCGTAGAAAAGGCGAACAGCGTCAAGCTTATCGTCACGAGCCAAGAGCCGAAACTGCCGTTTGTGACGGAGTTGAAAGCCAAAGTGGTCAAAGTCGCCGCGTTGTTATAATCTCCGTTTATCCACTCGCCGCTTACCAAGATGATGAGCGCGGAGATAGAACAGACTATGATGGTATCCAAAAATGGGTCTATCATACCAAGGAGTCCCTGCTTGACGGGGTTTTTCACTATCGCGGCGGCGTGGGCTATGGGCGCGCTGCCAAGTCCTGCTTCGTTTGAAAAGAGTCCGCGCGCCACGCCGAATCGTATCGCCATAGCCAAAGTCGACCCCGCAAATCCGCCCACAGCCGCGTGTCCGTTGAACGCGCTTGTAAAGATGAGGCTGAAAGCGGCGGGGATTTTGTCGGCGTGGATGATGAGTATGACGCTGCCGCACAAGACATAAAAGACTGCCATTATCGGTACTAACATTCCCGCTACATAGCCTATGCGCTTAACTCCGCCCACCATCACCATACCGCCAAGGACGAGCAGTATCGCCGCTACCATAATAGGCGACAAAAATCCGCCCGAGAAACTTACCACATTGCCGGTGATGGAGTTGGTTTGGACCATATTGCCGATGCCAAACGAGGCTACCATACCAAAGACGGCAAAGAGTGTCGCAAGCCATTTCCAGTTCGCGCCAAGACCGTTTTTGATATAGTACATAGGACCGCCCACAAATTTGCCGTCAGGCGTCACTTCGCGGTATTTGACGGCTAAAGTGGCTTCGCAAAATTTCGTAGCCATACCAAAAAGCGCGGTTATCCACATCCAAAATATCGCCCCCGGACCTCCCAAAACGATAGCGGTTGCCACGCCTACGATATTGCCCGTTCCCACAGTTGCCGCTAAAGAAGTCATAAGAGCTCTAAACGGCGTTATCTCGCCCTCGTGTTTGGGGTCGTGTCTGCGCCCGCGCCACATAGCTGCCAACGCGTGCGGCAACTTTCTGAAAGGTATAAACCGCAAGCCTATCGTCAAAAATACACCCACGCCTAAAAGCAGGGGTATCAACAGAAACGGTCCGGTGACAAAACCGTTTATCTTATCTATAAAGCCGCTGATGGTATCCATTTTTTGAGCCTTTGAAGAAAAATTAGCGTATTGTAGCGTAAAAAATATAGATTTAAAATATAGACAAAACCGATGGCTAATAGCTCTTGTAGCCCTTTGGCAATAACTTTATCGCAAAATTTCAAAAATCTAAAAAGGAACCAAGTATGTTAAGTAAAAAAGCCATTTTTTTAAGCCTTGTCTGTTGCGTCGGTCTGCTTTTTGGCGCGGAAGAGTACTCATCCGTTCTATCGGGACACGCGCTTCTCCCCGCCAAATCTTTCGTCCAAGCCCCCCAAGATGCACCGCAAAATATGCAAACAAGCGGCAAATACAGCGATACTACCACCAAAAGAGTCGATAAACTCTACTCTATCGAAGGATTGTCAAGCGGTCGTCCTACGGGGGTCTTTTTGCCATTTAACGGGCAGCCGCTTCAGGGGCATTCGGGTATCAAATATATGCAAGATAAGAGCGTATGGCTTTTGAGCGATAACGGTGCGGGTTCAAAGGCAAATTCGCCCGACTTTATGCTATTTTTGAACCGCTATAGTGTGGATTTTACAAGCGGCAAACTTAACCGCTTAGAGAATGTCTTTTTGCACGACGAAGATAAAAAGGTCCCTTTTCATATCGTAAACGAGGGGAGTGATAAGCGCTATCTGACGGGGGCGGATTTTGACCCTGAGAGTTTTCAGATAGCGGGCGGTAACTTTTGGATAGGCGAGGAGTTCGGACCCTATCTTATAAAGGCGGATAGACGCGGAAAGGTGCTGGCTGTTTTTGAGACTTTAGTAGATGGCAAAGTTGTCCGCTCACCAGACCACTACGCCCTAAAAACGCCAAACTCTCCCAATGAAAATGTCAAATTTGAAGTAAGACGCTCAAAAGGTTTTGAGGGTATGGCGATATCAAAAGATGGCTCCAAACTATACCCTATGCTCGAAGGGGCGCTGTATGATGAGAGACGAAAAGTTTATGAGAACGACGGCGGAAAGGAGTTTTTGCGCATATTGGAGTTTGATGTAAAGGCGCAAAAGTGGACGGGGCGTTTTTGGAGATACGCGCTTGAACAAAACGGCAACGCTATAGGCGATTTTAATATGATAAGCGACAACAGAGCCCTCATCATCGAGCGCGATAACGGCGAGGGGGTGAGCGAAAAGGCTTGCTATCCCAGCCAGAACAGCAGAAATTGCTTTGATAATATCGCAGCATTTAAGCGTGTCTATCTGGTCGAACTAAATCCCGCAAACGCTAACGCCAAAAAGATAGCCTATATAGACCTGCTGAATATCAAAGACCCCGATAATGTGTCGCGCAAACCTTTGAGCGGGGGCGTTTTTAAATTTCCCTTTTTTACTATCGAAAATGTTGATATGGTGGATAGTAGACACATCATCGTTGGCAACGACAACAATCTCCCATTTTCCAGCAGCAGAGAGCCAAATACCGCTGATGATAATGAGTTGATTTTGCTGGATGTGGGTGATTTTTTAAATGCGAAATAAAATTTTAAGGAGTATCAAAATGAAAAAGTATCTATTTGCGGCGGCGCTGTTGTG
Source organism: Campylobacteraceae bacterium (assembly GCA_031274495.1). GTDB lineage: Bacteria > Campylobacterota > Campylobacteria > Campylobacterales > Campylobacteraceae > JAIRKW01. Next base: position 16,981 of record JAISQB010000047.1, read on the forward strand.
CACGGCTGTTTGGGCGGACACCATATATCCTATCGATAGGGCTGTTATGCTTGAAGGTGGTAAGTTTGACTTCAAAGTAGAATTTGACAAACAGTTAAAAAGCGGCGATTTTAAGGTGCTCATCAACGGTAAAGACTATAGAGAGGTCTTTAAAAAGCAGGGCGTTTTTATAGCAAACGAGGACAATCTAAGCGCTTCGGCTTTAGTAATAAAAGATGTCTCTTTGCCAAAAGAGGGGAGTTACAAAGTGCAAGTTAGCGCGAATGGAAAAAGAAGCGAAGTTAGTTGGCAAGTGTTCGCAACGCCCCAAAAAGCCAAAGCCAAAAATGTGATACTATTTATAGGCGATGGGCTCTCAGTCGCGCACCGCACGGGGGCGAGGATACTCTCTAAAGGCATAACGGAGGGCAAGGCGAACGGATATCTAAATACGGACGATTTCCCGTATATGGCGTTTATAGGCACTTCGGGTACCGACTCTATCGCCACGGATAGCGCCAATTCGATGAGTGCCTATATGACGGGGCATAAATCGGGCGTGAATGCTATGGGGGTTTATGTAAGCCGCGCTAAAGATTCGCTAAATCATCCAAAACAGGAGACTTTAGGCGAACTTATCCGAAGAACCTCCGACAAATCTTTAGGCATAGTAAGCGACGCGGAGCTTGAGGACGCCACGCCTGCCGCTGTTGTCTCGCATACAAGAAGAAGAGCCGATAAAAGCGAGATAGTGGGGATGTTTTATGATGTGAAGCCTGATGTTATATTGGGTGGTGGTTCGGCGTACTTTTTGCCAAAATCGGTACCGGGGTCTAAGCGTAAAGATGAGGTAAATTATATCGAGAAGTTTAAGCAAGACGGATACGCTTTGGCTACGGACGCGGCAACTTTAAAAGAGGTAAAAACAAAAGCGGATAAGCTACTGGGGCTTTTTCACCTTGGTAATATGGACGGGGTGCTTGATAGGAAATTTTTGAAAAACGATGTCACCAAGAAATTTCCAAATCAGCCCGACCTCACCGAAATGACCGCTGCCGCTTTAGAGGTGCTCTCCAAAAACAAAAACGGATTTTTCTTAGTGGTGGAAGGCGCACTCATAGATAAAGCTTCGCACCCTTTGGATTGGGATAGGGCGCTATATGATACTATTATGCTTGATAAGAGCGTGGGCATCGCCAAAGAGTTCGCCAAAAACAACCCCGACACGCTGATAATAGCCACAGGCGACCACACGCACGGCGTCTCCATCATAGGAACGATAGATGATAATAAAGCGGGCGATAAAATGCGTGAAAAGGTGGGAGTCTACGCGGACGCGGGCTTTCCAAACTACGAAGATAAAGACAAAGACGGATATCCCGATACCCCCGCCGTATCGAAAAGGTTGGCGGTATTTGCAAATAATTTTCCCGACTATTACGAGACCTATAGACCAAAACTTGACGCTCAGTTCGTACCCGCAGTCCAAAATGAAAAGGGCGAATATGTAGCAAATGCGGCGTACAAAGATATCGCAGGAGCGGTTTTTAGGGAGGGAAATATTCCAAGCAATACCGACACGGGCGTACACTCCGTAGATGATATGGTAGTGCAAGCTTACGGTCCGGGCGGTGAAGCGGTGAGAGGATATATGGACAATACGCAGCTTTTTAGAGTCATCGCGGATGCGCTGGCATTAGGAAAGGATAAAAGATAGCCGCACCGATAAACAGCGGCTTCCAAAATGCCGCCTTGAAGCCAATCTTAGCTGTGATATTTGCCGCCTTGTCGTGCTATGCGCAGGAAAAACTCACATTTGATGAACTGTATGAAGATACGGGTGTGCTGGGTCTTGCGTTTTCGCAAAAGGTCAACTCTTTGTCGGGAAGGGAGGTCGTTATCGACGGATTTATGGCGCCTCCTCTTAAGCCTATGTCAAATTTTTTCGTACTTACAAAAGCGCCTATGGCTATGTGTCCTTTTTGTTCGTCCGACACCGATTGGTCGGCGGATATCTTGGTCGTTTATCTTAAAAGCCGCCAAATTTTTGTCCAGCACAACGCCATCATACGCGTTAAAGGGGTGCTGGAATACGGCTCTTGGACGGATGAAAAGAGCGGTTTTGTAAGTCTACTGCGTCTAAGGGACGCTACATTTGAGACAAAATGATTACTTTAAAGGATGTGACGGTCTGCTTTGATGAGATGAGGGTGCTTGATGTGCGCTCGTTGCAGATAGGGGATGGTGTGAAATTAGCCGTTACGGGCAGTTCGGGCAGCGGCAAGACGACACTTATCAGCGTTTTGTGCGGCTTGGAGAGGATAAGCAGCGGCAGTGTGATGTGGGACGGTATAGGGCTGCAAGATTTGAGCGAGATACAAAAAGATAGATTTAGAGGTGAAAATGTGGGGTTTGTTATGCAGGATTTTCACCTCTACGCGGGGTTGTCGGCGCTGCAAAATGTCCTGTTGCCGATAAAATTTCGCTATTTAAAAGTGCCTGAGAAGTTAACCAATAGGGCGTTATATCTACTGGACAGGCTTGGCATAAAGCGCTGGTCGCAAAGTGTGGATACGCTATCACGCGGCGAAAAACAGCGCGTTGCCATCGCCAGAGCTTTGATAAATTCCCCAAAAGTGATAATAGCCGACGAGCCCACCGCAAGCCTTGATATGCAAAACGGTATGCGAGCCGCGAGTCTGCTGATATCTTTAGCCGATGAGTTCAAAGCATCACTCATCTGCGCCACCCACGAGCCGTTTTTAATCGAAAAGTTGACCTATCGGTTAGACCTTGAAAAGGGCAAAAGTGTGGAAGGCTCCTTCGTATGATGGGGGTCATTTGGAGTGATTTTAAGCGGATGTGGGCGGGTAGCTTGATGATGGTTTTGCTAATCGCCTCTATCATAAGTTTTGGGCTGTTTATCACTCTGGAAGAGCGCGCTTTGCGTGAGGGGAGTGCGCGGGCGGCGGATAGATTTGACCTGCTTATCGGCGCGGCGGGCAGCGAAACGCAGCTTGTGCTATCTTTGGTCTACCTGCAAAAATCGCCGCTTCCTCTTTTAGATGGCAAATATTACGACGAGATACAAAACAGCGAGCTGGTCTCTTGGGCGGCGCCTGTGGCTTTTGGGGACTACTACCGCGATATGAGCGTTATCGGTACTACGGAGATTTTGATAACTGATAACGACCGCTTGAAACTTACAAAGGGGAGATTGTTCAAAGAGCCTTACGAAGCCGTCGCGGGGGCGAATAGCGGGCTGAATGTGGGGGATAAATTCACACCTCTGCACGGCGACACCCACTCGCACGATGAGGTACGCTACGAAGTCGTAGGTATCGCGCCGCTTTATGATGACGCGTGGGATAGGGCGATTTTTGTCCCGATAGAGAGCGTTTGGCGGATACACGGCTTGACGCACGACGAACACGGTGCGCACGGTGATGATGAACACGAAGAACACGCGGACGAAGATAATGGGCACAGCGTGCACGACGAACACGAACACGCCGCTCACGCCGCGGACAAATATTACAAACATACAGACGACGAACACGAAGCGCACGAAGATGATGAGCGCAGTGCACATAATGAACACGAAGAGCGCAAGGTACACGCAGACGATGAACACGACGAACACGCTACGCACGATAATCACGAACACACAGACGACGAACACGCGGCACACGAAGATGAAGCCACGCCGCCCATCTCCGCTATCATCGTCAAGCCAAAAAGTATCTCCGCCGCTTATAAATTGCGCGAAATGTACAGAAAAGATTTGACGCAAGCGCTATTTCCCGCTGAGGTTTTAAGCAGGCTCTACGCGATATTAGGCGATGTGGAGAAGATACTATCCGACATAGCTTTTGGCGCGAAGATATTGGGCTCTATCGTCATTGTCATCATTTCTACTATATATTCAAAGCTGCGCCAACGGCAAATCGCGGTTTTGAGGGCTTTTGGCGCGAGCGTCCACCGTATATTTTTTGCGATGTGGTTTGGATTTATGATACTGGTATCTTTTGGTTTTGCGTTTGGTATCGGCTTTGGCTTTTACGCGGCGAAGCTGGCGGCGGAAAAGATATCTTTGGAGCAGGGATTTGGGCTTTTGGTGCGGCTGGAGTGGGGCGATTTTGGCGCGATGGGGCTGTTTTTACTATTTTTGTCTGTGGTTTTGCTGATACCGTGCGCTTTTAGCTATAAAAGTCCGGCTCTCAAGTGCCTTAGAGAGTCCTGATTTACAACTTGTTGGCGTTTTTAACACTTTTTCGCTATATTTCCATTTAACTTTTTTTACGGAGATTTTTATGGCAATAATTAGAGAGAAACTGGCGGGGTTCTTTGGCGTTATCAAAAACACTCTTGGATTTATCCAAAACCACTTCAAGGCTATGATTTTTCTTTTGATAGTCTGTCTTCTACTTAGCGCCGGCGGCAACGGTGAAGATAACTCAAATCTTGTAAGGATAGATTTGAAAGGCTCGATACTTGAGTCGGATGCGATGCTAAGCGCTATCAACAAAGCCTCCGACAACCCCAAAATCAAAGGCGTTTTGTTTGTCGTGGACTCCTCAGGCGGCGAGGTGACCTCCTCTTTGGAGATATCTATGGCGATAAAGCGTTTGAGCGAGAAAAAGCCCGTTGTGGCTTACGCGGCGGGTATGATGGTGAGCGGGAGTTACTACGCGTCGATTGGCGCGAACTATATCATCGCAAATCCTGGCTCGATGGTGGGCTCTATCGGCGTTATTATGCAGACGCCGAATATCGAAGAGTTGTCTAAAAAGGTAGGCATAAGCCAGCAAGTCGTAAAGGCGGGAAAATATAAAGAGGCTGGAACTTTCTCAAGAACTTGGACGCAAGAGGAGAGAGATACTATGCAAGAGATGGTGGACGAGATGTACGAGATATTTGTGGACGACATCGTGAAGGCAAGAGGGCTTGATAAGGCTAAGGCCGGTGAATTTGCGGATGCGAGAGTTTTTATCGCGGCTAAAGCTCAAAGATTGGGACTTATCGACGCTGTGGGAAGCATAGAAGACGCTAAAACGGAGCTACTCAAACTCTCAAATGTGCAAAATCCTGTCTGGAAAGAGCCCGATTTTATCGATAAGATAGGTAAAAAATTGGCTGTGCAGATGAGCGGCGAAATCGCTTCAATGCTTTTTGGCACGAAGGTCTATTGGTAAATTTTAAAGCCGCGCCCATTTAAAGCGGTGCGGCTGTAAACTCCAAATGCAAAATGGCATAGGGCTTTTTCTCTATATCTAAACTATCGCGCGAGATGACTTTAAATCCGAACTTCTCATAAAACCCAAGAGCTAAAAGATTATCCTCATTCACATCAACTTTTTTTATGCCAAGCTCGTTTATGGCGTATAATAATAGCTTCCCGCCAACGCCAAAATTTCTATATCTATTATCCACAAAAAGCATCTCTATCTGCTCTTGTGATACACCAAGAAAGCCCTTCAAAACGCCGTTCTTTTTAAATCCGTAAAGTTTGGTTTGTTCAAGATAGGAGGGTAGTTTTGTCTTGTAAAATTCAAAATCCTCTTTAGATAAAAAGTGGTGAGTTGCCCTAACAGCACTCTCCCAGATGGCGCAAAGTGTGGGGTGCTCCTCTTTGCCTATCTCATAAATCATTGCGCGGTTTTCAGCCACTCTTCAAATGAGGCTATCTGTTTCAGCGTTGAGGGCACGGATGTCCCACCGAACGAATTTCTCGCATTCATAGAGGCTTCCAAAGTCAAAAATTTCACGACATCATCACCTATCCTACCATCTATCTTTTGAAGCTCTTGGGCACTTATCTGCGAAATGTCAAGTTTCAACTCTTCCGCCCTCGCGACCGCTTTGCCCGTGATAAAGTGCGCCTCTCTAAATGGTACATTGCAGTGCGTTACAAGATAGTCCGCCAAATCGGTAGCGCTCAAATGCCCCTTTTCGCACGCCTCTCTCATCTTATCTTGATTGATACGCGCCGTTTTTACGCTCTCGTTTAGGATTTTGAGGGATATAAGAGCCGTCTCCACGCTATCAAAAACACCCTCTTTGTCCTCTTGCATATCTTTATTGTACGCTAACGGCAAGCCCTTTAAAACCGTAAAAAGCCCTATCAAATTGCCGTAAACTCTACCCGTTTTTCCGCGCAAAAGTTCGGGCACATCGGGGTTTTTCTTTTGCGGCATTATAGAACTTCCCGTGGAGTATTCGTCACTTAGCGTGATAAATCTAAACTCCGAACTTGACCAAATTATCAACTCTTCAGCAAGCCTTGAAATGTGCGTCATCAAAACGGAGATGTTAAACAAAATCTCCAGCGCAAAATCCCTATCGCTCACGCCGTCCATCGCGTTGCTCGTAACGCCTGAAAAGCCCAGAAGCTCGGCACTTTTGTGTCTATCGATAGGGTAAGGCGTACCGGCAAGCGCGGCGCTTCCAAGAGGTGAAAAGTCGTTTCTTTTGTAAGAGCTCTCAAACCTCTCAAAATCTCTTTTAAACATCGAAGCGTACGCCAAGAGATGAAAAGCGAAGTTGATAGGCTGCGCGTGTTGGAGGTGCGTCATACCGGGCAGGAGCGTATTGGTGTGATTTTTGGCGATACCGATAAGTGTGTTTATAAAATCCCTCACGAGGCTTTTAAGCGTTAGGGTGTTTTTTTGGACATACAGCCTAAAATCAAGCGCCACTTGGTCGTTGCGGCTTCTTGCCGTGTGCAGTCTGCCGCCGATTTCAGCGCCTATGAGTTCGCTAAGTCGCTTTTCCACCGCCATATGGATATCTTCGTCGCTGATATCAAATACAAATTTCCCGTCCTCTATCTCTTTTAAGACCTCTTGCAAACCGCCGACGATCGCGTCCGCCTCGTCTTTTGTCAAAATGCCCGACGCTTGCAACATTTTCGCGTGGGCGGATGAGCCTTCTATATCTTCAAGGTAGAGCTTTTTGTCGAACGGAAGCGAGGCGTTAAAGCTGTTTAAAAGCTCGCTCGCCTCTTTCTCAAATCGTCCTGAACGGGATTTTGCCATCGTTTTGCCTTATATGAGTTTGGGACCGGCTTTTGAGTAGTCGTATCCGCTATCAGAGTAACGCTTGAAATTTTCGATAAACATTTGGGCAAGTTTCACCCTTAAGGCGTCGTACTCAGCTTTGTCGCCCCAAGTGTTGCGCGGGTCTAAAATCGCGCTGTCCACGCCGTTTAACGCCTTTGGAAAACTTAAGTTAAAGATATCAAGATTGTCATATTCGCACTCGTTGATACTGCCGTCAAGGATAGCGTTTATGCAAGTTCTTGTCGCTTTGATACTCATCCTTTTGCCAACGCCGTAGACGCCGCCGCTCCAGCCTGTGTTTACCAAAAATACATTCACCTTATGCTCGTCTATCTTTTGACCCAAAAGTTTGGCGTATTTGGTCGGATGAAGCGGTAAAAACGCTTCGCCAAAACACGCGCTAAAGGTTGCTACAGGCTCTGTGATGCCTCTTTCGGTGCCCGCTACTTTTGCCGTGTAGCCGCTCAAAAAGTAGTACATCGCCTGCTCTTTATTTAGCTTGGACACGGGTGGGAGTATGCCAAACGCGTCGGCGGTTAAGAAGATGATATTTTTGGGGTGTCCTGCCGTGAGGCTTGGCTCGTGGTTTTTGATATGTTCTATCGGGTATGAGACTCTCGTGTTTTCAGTCTTTGAAGCGTCGGCAAAGTCAACAACGCCGTCGCTGTGTACCACTACATTTTCAAGCAACGCGTCTTTTTTTATCGCTTCGTAAATCTCAGGCTCGCTTTTTGGGTCGAGATTGATACACTTTGCGTAGCAGCCGCCCTCAAAGTTAAACACGCCGCTATCGTCCCAGCCGTGTTCGTCATCGCCTATAAGTTTTCTTTTGGGGTCTGTAGATAGTGTCGTTTTGCCTGTGCCTGAGAGTCCGAAGAAGAGCGCCGTATCGCCGTTTTCGCCGACATTTGCGGAGCAGTGCATAGGGAGTTTGCCCTCCAGAGGAAGCCAGTAGTTCATCATAGAAAAGATACCCTTTTTCATCTCGCCGCCGTACCAAGTGCCGCCTATGACCGCGACATTCTCTTCGATGTTGAAGATAACGAAAACATCGGAGTTTAGTCCATCTTTTTCATACTCGTCATTGACGCATTTGCAAGCGTTATATACTACGAAGTCGGGTTCAAAATCTTTCAGCTCATCCACGCTTGGGCGGATAAACATATTTTTCACAAAATGCGCCTGCCACGCCACTTCCGTTACAAATCTCACCTTTTTGCGGCTATTGATACTTGCACCGCAGTAGACATCTTCTATATATATATCTTTGTTTGAGAGCTGTTTTTTGGCTTTAGCTAAAAGTTTGTTGAAAAGCTCTTTTGTGATGGGCTTATTGACCGCGCCCCACGCGATGTGCTCTTGTGATGGGGTCTGCTTGACGAAATATTTATCCTTAGGGCTTCTACCGGTAAAAATACCCGTATCTACCGTAAATGCGCCAAGAGCGGTAACCGTACCCTCTTTGTTTTCGCGCTCGTGATCATATAATTCGTCGTAGCTTAAATGATAGAAGATTTTTCCTATATTATCCAATCCTAATTCGTCTATTTTGTTTATACTTAAACTCATTTGTGCCTTCTTTGATGGTATTGTTTAAAATGTGGGAATTATAAGCTAAATTATGTAGCATCTTGCTTAATTTGGCGAAAATTATCACTAAAAGCTATCAGTTTTGACCATTTTTCATCCGCTTTTATCATCGCTAAATCTTTAGCAATAAGCCGTTTAATAATGATAACGCATATCGGTAATGGCGTTAAGGCAGGGTGATTTTTATATATTTTACATACAAAATGGCGACAATAATGGAGTAGAGTACGGTCAGCCAGCCAAGAAGTATAAGACTAAAGGGGGTAAGTACAAGCCCGATGATAAATGTTTTCAATATCTCCTCAAAATTGCTTGCCGAGGACAATCCCATAAAAACCCAACATATATAATGACTCAAAGTGCCGCAAAGCATACCTACGATAAGAGCCGAAAAGTATTTTAGATTTTTCTTTGTTGAGAGAAGCGGATAAAATATAAAGCCCGCGATAAATATAGCGATAGGCGCATACACAAGAAAACTCACCCAATCCTCCGCCATCCCCAAATCCATAAACGACACAAGAACCGCCGCTATCACCCCCACAGGAGCCAAAAGTGTTCCAAAAATCAGATTGTTTCTATAGTTCATAAATCCTCTCCGTTTTTTTCGATATTACCAATATTTTGCCCCCTTGTCAAGCTTTTTTGTTTTGAACGAAGCAATGAGAAACCTTAAAGCTATAATAGCAGTTATAAAAATTCAAAAATATACCAACTATCTTAATTGAAAAACAACGATAAAACGCTATTAATAAATCATATAATTACAATAATTAATAAAAAAATTTACCGCAGAGCATATATTTTTATTTGATTTGTGATAAAATAGCTAAATTTATTTTTCAATAAATATTTCAATAATATTATGGAGGTTGAGTATGTTTGGTTTTTTAACAAATGGTTCGATAGTAAATCTATTCGGAAAGTCATTTGGTAAGTTCGTTTCGATTCTTTTTGCTTCACTGCTAATCGCAGGCTGCGGAGGCAGTGGTGACGACGACTACGACGATGATGATAATGTGCGCACCACTCCCATCTATACGGTTTCGTTTTATGATGAGAATCTTACATTGTTGGGAACGAAGAGTGCTAATTCCAGTACTAATGTAGTGAGTCTATCCGAATACGGCAGGAGTGTTTGGTATGCAAGCGGAGGGGCAGCAAACAAGAGTGGAAATTTTGCGCTAAACGGCAACACTAATCTTTATGCAGTTCCTGACGTCACGGAGATAATTGACCAAGAGGGATTAAACAATGTCCGAAATAATCTTGCCGGTAAATATATACTGTTCAACGATATAGCATTGGAGAGTAACGGCACAGGATGGAATCCTATAGGCGAATACGAATCCCCTTTTAGCGGCGTATTTAACGGTAACGGTTATAGAATAAGCGGTCTTTGGATAAATAGACCATCAACGGATTATGTTGGACTGTTTGGCTATGTAGATAGAGGCACGCTCAAAAATCTTAGCGTTTTTATAGATGAGAACAGAGGAGTTAAAGGCGAAAGCCAAGTCGGCGGTATCGCGGGATATATTACCGGCAACTCAATAATAACCGACAGTTACTCCGCAGGAAATGTAAACGGATACAGCAATGTCGGCGGTATAGTGGGAAGTGCTTATGAGAGCTTAATAGCCAATAGTTACTCCACAGGAAATGTTAACGGAAACGGCGGCAGTCAAATCGGCGGTATCGCAGGACAGATTTATTACTACTCGAAGATAGCTGACAGTTATACTACAGGAAATGTCAACGGAAACAATGATGTCGGCGGTATCGCGGGATTAGTTGAATCCACGTCGACAGTAACCGACAGTTACTCCACAGGAAATGTCAGTGGAAACGATTATGTTGGCGGCATTGTTGGGCGTTTAGAATATGGTATTCGTCCTATCCCCATCGGAGGTAGTCAGGTTGGCAATGTCGTCGTCATAGCTCAAGGTTTAATCATCAATAGTTACTCTACCGGAAATGTCGACGGACACGGCTATGTCGGCGGTATAGCGGGATATGTTAGTGGTGGCTCAATAACCAACAGCTACTTTACAGGAAATATTAATGGAAGCAGTGAGCAAATTGGTGGTATAGTCGGATATGTTGAGTACAACTCAATAATAACCGGCAGTTATTCTACCGGAAATGTCAATGGACACGGCAATGTCGGCGGTATCGCGGGATATGTTAGTGACAGCTCAATAAACAGCAGCTACTTCACAGGAAATATTAATGTAAGCGGTGACCGAATCGGTGGTATAGCCGGATATGTTGACAACTCAATAATAACCGGCAGTTACTCTGCGGGCGTTATCAGTGGAGGGGTGTCGCGTGTCGGTGGTATCGCGGGACTTGTTGAGTCCGGCAGCTCAATAACCAATAATGCTGCTATCAATCAAGAGATTAACGCATCCCTCACGCCCAATCGTGTTGTTGGTAGTAGTTTTGGTAGAATATCGAATAACTTTGCTTTAAGTACCACGAAGGTTAGAGGTGATACTAGAAGCAGCACCAATGCCAATGGATTAGACGGAGTGGATAAAACGGATGATGATTTTAAAACGCAAACGACCTATTCCAACGCTACCAATAGAGGTGGTCTTGGCTGGTCTTTTGGTAGCAACGCCTCGGCTCCATGGAAGATAGACGAGGGTGTGGGCTATCCTTATCTTTATTGGCAAGATAATTAAATCTATATAAGTTAAGCAAACGGCGATAAACCGCCGTTTGCTTCTATCGTTTTTGATGGCGTATAAATCCCCGGTCACTTCCGCAAATAATGGCTATTTATTCAAGTATCAGAGCTGCTTTGAGTTCGCCGAAAGTTGTTTGAAGTTTGTTGTCATCCATATCGGTTAGGCACATATATCCATAATCATACCAGCTCGAAAATGATAGCTTCATATTGCCATCCAAATATATATCCATTTTCTTGATATATGCCTCTTGATTATAGTCTATCGCCATTCCGTATGAACCGGTAAAATCATAAGGATAGTACTCGCTTGGCGTAACTTTAATGCCGATAATCGTTTGACCGATACAAGGGCTAAAGAGTTTTGAGGCGTCAAAATTGCGAAAATTTATTCCGGCTTTGATATCGATAGGGAGCGTATTTTTAGCCATCATAACACTACTCGCTTCGGAATAGTCTATCTCAAAGCGCTCACCGTCTTCAAATACAATAATCATCGGTTCGTCAATTTCGACCGCCATAGGGCACGGCGTGTTTTCATCCTCATCCAACGGTTCTTCATCGTAGCAACCCGACAAATCACCGTACGAATAGTCTCCTATCGAGTAGCCGTGTCCTACCGACTTTATCGACGCTATCTTTTTGCCCAATAGCCCAAGCTTGCTGAAAGCCTCATAAACCTCTTGCGGCGCTTGCAAGATATCTACCGCCCAACGATAACAACGAAATTCGTTATTTTCGAATATATTGTCTCCGCCAAGATTTACCATAAAGAGCGCCTTTGTCTTTTATCGCTCTTGATTTAAAACATACCTAAACCACTGCTCTATCCCGTCTTTAAATATAGCCCACATAAAGATGGAGTTGCCTTTTGTGCAGCTGAATTTGTAGTTGATACCGTTGGCACTTTTGGATAAAAACATAGACCCTAACACCGCGTCGGGGGTGAAATTGTGTTTGGATGTCAGAGTGTTCTTATAAGCTTCGCAATCGGCGGAATTTAACTCTTTTGAGACTGTCAATATAGCCGCAGAAGCGTTCACATTGGGTAGATACTTGCCCAAATCTTTCTCGTCAAAATCTTTATCTGCGCTTATCGCCCCTTTGATGAACAGTTCGCTGTTTTTGCCGCTTCCCTTAAAGCCTTTGATGCTCATCAACTCGACATCTTTATATCTGTCTGTTATCTCTTTGGGCGTGGGCTTAAACGGCGATTTGGCAAAGTAGCCAAATTCAAAAAATGTAGGATTTCTTTTGCCCAAGCTCATAAAAACATCATCTTGTTTTGCAACGGTATCCGCATAAGCGTCAAAGTCTTGTTGTGCGACTGGATACAGATGCGCGTAAGCTATCATAGAACGAACCTTAGCATCTATAGGGGGAAAAGAGTCTTTCACGGAAAAAGGAAGCGAACTAAAACCGCCATCCGCCGCACTCAGACACACACTAAATGCCAAAACTACCGCACTCAATCTAATGCAACCCATCCAAATACTCCTTGTATAAAAAAACTTCATCACGCTGCGTAAAAACAGCTCGGTTCTACTTAGAATCTAATCGTATTATAATCAATATTTACAAAATAGACAATATAATCGCAGTTTTTACTTTGCCCGACCAACTGTTTTGAATTTGGTTTTTAAAATTCTCGCGATAGCGCTCTGTTTTTTAGCTGTTTTTGGATGGATGCGATAATCAAAGCCGCGTCGGGGCAGCTTTGATTATCAGTTACAGTATCTGTAATTTTATCAATCTACTGTATGGCACACAAGACTCCGCCGCCTTCTACGGCTTGACCTTGTGATACCAATATCTTTGCTATCGTGCCACTTTTTGGGGCGGCGATCTCTGTCTCCATCTTCATAGCTTCAAGTAAAAATAGTATCTGTCCCTCTTTGACGCTTTCGCCCTCTTTGACGAAGATTTTTGAGACGGAGCCGGGGAGTTCGGCTTTTATCTGGAGTGCGTTGGGGTCTATCGAAGATGGGGCTTTCTCTTCTGTTGCCGTAGCTATGCTTGGTGCTTCGGCGGCGCTTGCGGCCGGGGCTTTTACGATACTGGTCACATCTACATTTGCACCTTCACCTTCGGCTACTTGCACATCGTACTTTTGTCCGTTTACGACGACTGTGTATGAGCCGACCGAAGTTGTAACCGGTTTTGCGACTACTGCCGGAGCGGTTTGCTCTTTGTGGGTGGAGTGTTTTCTCACATTTATCTTCGCTTCGCCCTTCAAAAACGCCAACCCTTTCTCTCTGCAAGCCGCGACTATAAATATATTCTCATCCGTAGCTTCGATACCCGCCTCTTCAAGCTGATGCCTTACATAAAGGACTGTTTTGGTCACATCTTTGTCGGCTATATCAACGGGGTCTTCGGTCGTGGGCTCTAAGTTTAACTGCTCTGAAGCTATCTTGATGATATCCGCGTTTGGTTTCACGGGAGTCCTGCCAAAATATCCCAAAACCATTCGTCCGTAGCCGTCGGCTATCTTTTTCCAGTTGCCGAACATCACATTGTTGAACGCCTGCTGAAAATAAAACTGCGAAACGGGCGTAACGCTCGTGCCGTATCCGCCAAGCTCTACGACTTCACGCATAGCTTTGATGACTTCGGGGAAGCGGTTGAGGATATTATTGTCGCGCATCATCTGTGTATTTGCCGTAAGGGCACCACCCGGCATCGGTGAAAACGGGATAAGAGGCAGCACTTGAGTAGCCTCGGGCGGGAAAAAGTAGTCTTTCAAGCAATCCCTCAAGACCTCCTCATACTGCAATATCTTCTCAATTTCAAGCCCGCCCAAATCATAATCCTTACCCTTCACAGCGTGAAGCATCGTCAAGATATCGGGCTGGCTTGTTCCGCCGCTCACAGGAGCCGCCGCCAAGTCGATACCGTCCACGCCCGCCTCCAGCGCCGCCAAGTAACAAGCCACGCTCACACCGGCAGTTTCGTGCGTATGAAGCCTCACGTGGGTGCCTTCAGGGAGCAGTCTTTTTGCCATTTTGATGGTTTCGTACACTTTTTGTGGGCTTGATGTACCGCTCGCGTCTTTAAAGCAGACACTATCGTAAGGTATACCCGTATCCAGTATCTCGCGTAGAGTTTTCTCGTAAAAAGCGACATCGTGAGCGCCAGTACAGCCCGGCGGGAGGTCCATCATCGTCACAACTACTTCGTGTTTTAAGTCGTGTTTTTTGATGCGTTTTGCGCTGTATCTTAAGTTGTTTACATCATTTAAGGCGTCGAAATTTCTGATAGTGGTGGTGGAGTGTTTTTTGAACATTTTAGCGTGCAGGTCTATGATCTCCCTGCTGCCCGTATCGAGCGTAACGGTGTTGATGCCGCGCGCTAAAGTCTGGAGATTGGCACCGTTACCGGCAGCGTCTCTGAACTTATCCATCATAGTAAACGCGTCTTCGTTGAGATAGAAGTAGAGACTTTGAAATCTGGCACCTCCGCCAAACTCAAAGTGGTTGATACCGGCCATCCTCGCCGCGCTCACAGCAGGCAAAAAGTCGTCCATAAGCACCCGCGCGCCAAATACCGATTGAAAACCGTCTCTAAAAGTCGTATCCATAACATCAATAAACTTTTTTGCCATTCTATCGCCTTTGTTTTGATTTGTGCAGATTGATGGCCGCGATAATTGCGGCGCAAACAGCGGGGTCGGGGGAGTCTAAACTCTCACCTTGCGGGTTTTGGGACATTTCAAGAGCGGATATCCTCTTGATAAGTCTTATCTGATAGTACAAAATCGCGCCCAAAAGCACGATGAAGAGGGACATTAACACAGTTGAGGTGACACTCAAGCTTAATCTCCTAGAAAATAAAAGTCATTAATTATAAAACAAAGCTTTTGAGAATCTGCTTTGTTTTGCAACTAAAATTTTGCTATATCGGAAATTTTGCTATTTTCGTTACTAAAATTAACACTCTTAGTCAACTTTGCATTTTTGGTGCAAAAAGAGTATTGACGGGTCTTGGACGATAGCTCCGTGCTCCGCGATAGCCTCATCCGCAGTCACGTATCGCTCGCTGTAGACGGGCTTTGAGTAAGATATCTCGTTATGCTTTATCTCAAAAACCATCGTCTCATAAACCAGAAGATTGTCGTCCTTCTCGAAAAATTTATGCCTGATTTTCATACTGATAGTTGACACTAAGTAAGATTTACCGTTAACAACAACGATGTTCTTAAGCTCCAGATTTTTCATAAGCTCCTCCTTTTTACATAGGAGATCAAATTTTACCATAAAGGATAAAATATAGACTTAAAGTTTTAGACTTGTATCTCGCTATCTCGGGCACAGAAGCCATTTTGCCGATAAAATCACTGTGGTTACAAAGGATAACTTACAAAACCGGCATTCCGTTTGCGTGAAAAACGGATGATTTTGGAAACTTACCGTGAAAATATGGATATTTATGGT
Organism: Campylobacteraceae bacterium; assembly: GCA_031274495.1. Lineage (GTDB taxonomy): Bacteria > Campylobacterota > Campylobacteria > Campylobacterales > Campylobacteraceae > JAIRKW01. Next base: position 32,739 of record JAISQB010000047.1, read on the forward strand.
GATTTTCACGGTGTTATCAAATGAAAAATATACAAAATCGCATTTCCGACATTAGACTCAAAACTTAATTTCTATTTCGCCATTCGGTTCTAAAGTTATTGGGTTTATCTGCACTGTGTCGGGGTATTTTAGGCCGGTGCCGGTGTTTAATAGGACTACTTTTTCTTTTGGGTTTATCCAGCCTTGTTTTAGGAGTTTGTGGGCGGCTGTTAGGGTGGCGGCGCCTTCGGGGCAGATGAAGAGTCCCTCGTTTTGGGCTAAGAGGGATTGGTAGTGTAGGATATCTTCGTCGGCTACGGCTACGGCGGTGCCGTTTGTTTTGTAGATCGCGTCTAATACCAAGAAGTCGCCTATCGCTTTTGGGACGGTGATACCGAAGGCTATGGTGTGGGCGTTTTCCCAGAAGATGGACTCTTTGCTTTTAGACTCGTACGCTTTTACTATCGGGGCGCAGTTTTGGGCTTGGACGGCTACGAGGCGGGGGAGATTTTCTATGATGCCGATTGCTCGCAGTTCCAAAAGCGCTTTGTATATGCCGATAAGTCCCACGCCCCCACCAGTGGGGTATAAAATCACATCGGGGCTCTTCCATCCGAACTGCTCTATTATCTCAAGTCCCATCGTCTTTTTGCCCTCTATCCTGTATGGCTCTTTGAGCGTTGAAGCGTCCATTATGGCGTACTTTTGCACGGCTTTGGCGACTATTTTGCCAGCGTCGCTGATGAGTCCGTTTACGAGATAAAGTTTGGCTCCCGATACGGCGCATTCGTTTCGCGTGATAAGGGGTGCGCTTTTTGGCATCACTATATTTGCTTCGATGCCCGCTTTTGCGCCGTAGATCGCCCACGCCGCGCCTGCGTTGCCGTTGGTGGGCATAGCAAAGCTTTTAACGCCAAGCTCTTTAGCCCTTGAGATACCCACAGCCGCGCCACGCGATTTGAAACTACCGCCCGGATTTAACCCCTCATCTTTTAGGTATAGGTGTTTGAATCCCGCTAAGCTGCCAAACTTTTCAAGCTTTAAAAGCGGCGTTATCACTTCACCCAAAGAGATGATATTTTTCTCGTTTTCTATGGGTAGAAACTCTTTGTATCTCCATAGATTGTAGCTTCTGTGTTTTAGCCTCTTTTTGGAAAATTTCTCTTTTATCTTCTTCAAATCATACCGCACTAAAAGCGGCGAAGAGCATTTTGTACAGAGTCCAGCGAGTTTGCGGTGGTCAAAAACAGCCCCGCATTTGGGGCACTCCAGATGGGTCACATACATATTTTCCCCTTTAAAAAGCACGCGCAAGGTCGGAGTCGGGGTGGTTGCCGCAGCGTCTGTAGTCGTCAAAATCTATCGTAAGGTTGTGTTTTCTTCGTATCTCTTGAAGGGCGTAAGATAGCCTTATGTAGTACTCCAACGAGGCGTTTTTTTGGTTGGCAAGGTAAGTGTTGGGGCGCGGGACCCAGACCATATTTACGGTGCTGACTCCGTAAGACGCCAGTTCATCCGCCTCTTTTATCACCGCCTCCAACGCCTCATCTTCGCTTTTAAATCCAAACGGCTCCGCAAGTTCCACACCCGAGACTATGCCTGTATTGACTCTCCCCTCTCCAAAGATTTCAACGGCGTCGATGAGCCTCTTTTTCCACTCTTTATAGCCAACCCATTTGGCTTTTCCCGGGCAGACGGTGTTGAAAATCTCTTCGTTTAAGACCTCTATATCCATAGTAAGGCTCAATATCCCCGTCTCTTCGTAGATCCTCTTTAACTGCTCTTTTGTAACCGCCGAACAGATGAGCTGCGAGGGGAATTTTTTGGCTGAGAAGTTCTCACCTATCGCCTTTAATATCTCTATATAGTAGTCTATCTCCCTATCAAAAGGCGTCGCGCCGTGAAAATCAGAACCCGAAGTGAGACATATCGCGCTAAATCTCCCACCCTCTTTCAGCGCCTCTTTTATCGTTTCGGATACATCTTTGGGCTTGATCCTCGTCTGCATCTCTATCTCGTTTTTTTGCTGTTTGAGGTTGTTGACTATATCGCAAAATTTACAGCCCATATCCTCGCTCCAAAAGTGGCAATATCTATTCGGTATGAGATAGAGCCTTTGAGGGCGCGCGCCGACCACATTTTGCATTAACGCGCCGCTTGAAGTTCTCTTGTCGTAGTAGTCGGGCTTATCCCAGTAAAACACCTCTTCAAGCTCTCTTCCCTCATCCGTCAAGATGAGCCTGCCATCTATCAAGTCAACCACATAAGGGCTGTTTTCCAAAGGGGTGGGCGTGCTAAGAACGGATGTGCCGTCCCGCAAAACAAAAGCTTCGGGGCGTTTGGTAAGTTTGCCGTCTCTTGTGCCAAAGAGGTGCGTCCCGCCCAGCTGATGGCGCTTTTCATCTACGGCACTAAGAGCTTCGGGAGTATAATACACACCGCGTCTGTGGATGTCGGTTTTTAACATAACAAGCCGCGGAAATTCCGGGTATTTTGCCGCCACCTCTTCAAAGGTCAGATTGCTTCGCGCGCCCATTAAACTCTCTCCTTTTTTGCCAAACGGTCTAAATGCAGAAAATATGGTCTACCTTTCGCCTCTTCCTCAACCCTTTTTTGCAAAGTCTGCTCCCTTATCACAAGCGGCTTTAGTATCCAGACTGTAGATAGGTCAAAATCCCCGTACTTTTTTTGCACCTCTTCATAGTAGCGCTGAAATACTTTACCGTTCACGATGGCGCGCACGGGCTTTACCGTTATCTTAAAGGTGCGCCCATCGTGCGATATAAGAAAGACAGTCACCTTTTTATCGAACCAGAGGCTTTTTGTCAGATATCGATTGGTATCCGAAGACTCCAAAAATTCGGTATATATGATCTCTCCGCCCTCGCTTTTGAGGGAACTCTTGATCGCCGGATGCGGCGCCCCTTCGCTGTCTGTGCTGATAAGGATCTTCACGCTTTTGCTGTCGTTTAAAAGCTCTAAAATTTCATTCCCCATTTGATGACCGTCCTTCTTTCGATGACTTTAAATATAATGTTTTCTATCAATATGCCTATGATGATGACTGTTAAAAGTCCGCTGAATACCAAGTCGATGTCAAGTTGATTTTTCTTTTCGTAGATAAACCAGCCAAGACCGCCGCCACCCGAGCTGACGCCAAAGACCAATTCCGCGGCGATGAGCGTCCTCCACGAAAAAGCCCAGCCTACTTTAAGACCTGTTAGTATATTTGCCAATGCCGCGGGGATGAGTATCTTGAAGACAAATTTAAGCCCCGTCAACTCATAATTTTTACCCACCATACGCAGCGTATTACTCACGCCCATAAAACCGTTGTAGATATTAAGCGCGATAGGCCAAGTGACCGCGTGCACGATGACAAACATAATGCTGGGATACCCAAGCCCGAACCACAAAAGCGCCAAAGGCAAAAGCGCGATGGCGGGGAGAGGGTTGAACATAGATGTCAAAACTTCCAAAAAGTCCGTGCCCACACGCGTTGTTATCGCCAAAATGGTAAGCGTCGAAGCCAGCACGATGCCCAACGCGTAAGAGATAAAGAGCACCTTTAGCGATGTGGCTATCTTTTGAAGCAGTTCGCCGCTTGCTATGGCAGTCACAAAAGCTTTCACGGTAGCGATAAATGTCGGAAACATAAGCTCATTGTCCAAATAGACGGCGTAAAATTGCCAAAGTAACGCGAGGGCGATGATGATGAGCGATTTGCGTACGAAGTTGTTATCTAAAAGCCGCTCCCAAAACGACAACTCTATCTTCACTTCGGCGACCTTAAGGGCTTCGCGCTCGTAGGTCTCTTTGACCGTGTCTATGGATGTTATCTTTTTTGCACTCATATGACATAGTCCAGTCGGTTTCTAAAAAGAGTATCCGAAATCCTCTCTTTAAGCGCGGCAAATTCAGGGTGCGACGAGGCAAGCGCGGATAGGTCTACCTCTAATTCCTCTATCACTTCACCCGGATGCGGCGAGAGCATAACTATACGCGTACCCAAAGTGATAGCCTCATCTATAGAGTGCGTCACAAAAACTAATGTAAATTGCGTCTCGTTCCAAAGCTCCAAAAGCTCCTCTTGCATCTTCTGGCGCGTCAGGGCATCAAGCGACGCGAAAGGCTCGTCCATAAGTATAACTTTTGATTTCAGCGCCAAGCACCTTGCGATGGCTACTCTTTGCTTCATACCGCCTGAGAGTTCGTGAGGGTAGGAGTCGGCAAATTTTTGCAGATTGACCTTTTTCAAGAGCGCCCTTGCTTCGCTTCGCGCATCTTCTTTCGAGATTTTCCTCGTGGAGCGGATAGCAAAGACGATATTTTCAAGCGCGCTTTTCCACGGCAAAAGTTGGTCGAACTCCTGAAAAACAAAGCTCCTATCAAACCCGGGCTTTTTCACCTCTGAGCCGTTTAAAAGTATCGACCCACGAGAGGGCTTGATAAATCCGCCTATAGCTTTCAAGATAGTGGATTTGCCGCAGCCTGAGGGCCCCAACAGTATCAGCCGCTCACCTTTTTCCACGCTAAAACTCACATCGTGCGTCGCGGTCACTAAAAATCCGCTCGTTTTATACTGCAAGGTAAGATTTCTTACCTCCAAAAATCCGCTCTGATTTGTGTCTGACATCTTTTTACTTTTTAGTAAATTTTGTCGAAAAACAGCTCTTTCCAACTCTTAGGCTTCGTCTTAATCGCCCCCGTGTCGAAAAGAAAATCGCTAAAAACGGTGATATTGGGAAGCGGTTTTGTCTGGTAATGAACCTCGGGCTTGTTTAATATCTGCTCTATAAGCTCCAACGGCTCTTTTGATTTTGCGGCTTTAAGATATAACTCGGCTGCCGCTTTTTTGTTGCCCGCTATCCACGCGTCCGCCTCGTTTAGCGCGTCTATGATGGCTTGCGAGAGTTTGGGGTTGTTCTTGTAAAACTCCTCCGTGGTGGAGATGACATTTGTCGTATGTTTGCCGCCGAATACATCGTAGGAGTTGAAAACTTCGTGGATATTGGGATTTTGTTGCTCTATCGTTAAAAACGGCTCGGGCGCCAAGTGTCCTGTTATCTCGGATTTACCGCCTGATGTTAGGGCGATAAGCGCGTCAGGGTGCTTTAGCGTGACCGTCAGGTGGTCAAATTTGTCGTAATTTTTCGCGCCAAACTCTTTTGCCGCGGCTATTTGAAGCACTAAAGATTGTATGGATACTTTCACCGCAGGTAATGCGATCTTATCTTTATCCGTCAAATCGCGCAAAGTTTTTACTTTAGGATTTGCGCTGTTCAACACCAAAGGCGCTTGGTCCAATGCCGCCAAAGCCTTTACCTTGCCTTTCGTCTTATCCCAGAGTCTTATAAAAGGAGCATTCCCGCCTGAAATAATATCCACGCTACCCGACAAAAGCCCATCATTCGCCGTAGCGCCACCACCGAATGTCACCCACTCCACCTTCACATCACCAAGCCCCGCCGCCTTCGCGTGCTTAGCGATCAACTCCTTCTCCTCAAGAACGATCAAAGGCAGATAGGCCAACCCATACTGCTTAGAGATACGAAGCTCACTCTTCTCCGCTGATAGCGTAGTGCCGATAAACAGTGTCATCAATAGCGCAAATAGGGATACTTTTTTCATAAGTAAACCTCCTTTTATAATTTGTAAGCGAAAATATACCATTTTTTTAAATTTATGTCAAGTTTATATATCAATTTAATCAGGATTACCTCCCCCCCCCGTCATTCCCGCGAAGGCGGGAATCCAAATATGCAAAAAACTTTCAACATAATTTTGCAGTTCATTTCCTTATTTCTTTTTGGATTCCCACCTGCGTGGGAGTTGCCTCTCTTTCGTCACGCCCGTTCCATTCTCTCGTCATTCCCGCGCAGGCGGGAATCCAAACTAAAAAAACCAACAAGTCAAAGAAAATATCCGATTAGAAATCATCCATAAAATAAATACAGTTTTCAACAAAAAGAGACACTACGCATATAGAGATTGCGGGTCAAGCCCGCAATGACGAAGAGAGTTTGGATTCCCGCCTTCGCGGGAATGACGAGAAAAGAAGACAACCATTAAAGATTCCTCGTCGCCTTGCTCCAATGGAATGACGACAGCGACAGCGATAATCGCGTAATCGCGATTTTCTCTTTCCCCCATTTTGACGCTGCCTCCTGTTTTAATTTATTCAAGGAAAAAGAGCGAGGACCTGTTTGAGTTGTTGCTTGCAACAACGAGTCCCGCAGCTCTCTTGAATCAATTAAAACAGGAGGGTACCACGTAGGGGCAGTGTCAACTTTTATGGGGGTTGTTTCTTTCGAGGAAACATTTTGCTTCGCAAAAGCGCTTTGCTTGTTTTCAGAGAAACATTTTACTTCGCAAAAGCGCTTCGCTTGTTTTGGTTACTTTCTTTTTGAGAAAAGAAGGTAACAGGAAAACAATAAAATTTTGAATGAAAAAAGTTTGATAAAACCTATTATATTCTCTTTGATTGCTTACGTTTTGAGAGTTTGGACTCCCGCCTTCGCGGGAATGACGGAGAAGAAGAGGCGTCAATGATGAGAGAGGGCGGGTTATGATGAAAAAAGGACGAGAATGACGGAAGAGGGTGAATTCTCGCATTATTGTGTGATATGCACGCGCTTTATGTGGGAATGATGGAAAGGGAGGGTTGTTTCTTTAAAATAAGCATTGCACGAGAAAATCTTTGTGGTTTAGTTTAATAAAAAGGCAACAGTTAGGGTTCCTCGTCGCCGATAGGTCGGCTCTGTCGGAATTGGGGTGCTTGTTTGGGATGAGGGGGAGGGGTAAATAGACTTTTATGATTATATTAATTAATTTTTTTTATGGATGAAAATCCTCTTTTTATGCTTAAAATTTGTAGTAATAAAATAAAAAAGTAATTTTAAGATGTGACGAAAAAAGTCACAAAAGTTGGGATGGTGGGGTCTGTTGTCGTGGGGGCTTTTGAAAGGCTTAATAATGCCGTGTAATAGGCTAAGGATTATGTGTGGAGTGGCTGAAAAATAATAGTAAAGAAAGGCGAAATAATTAGAGTTAGTTTTTAAAATTATATACCTAATCTTAAAAAAAATGAATGCTTTATGTCAAAAAGTCATAATGCGTGTTTTTTCATGATGAATTATTAATGTATTTGTTATACATTTGTAAAAAAGATGGTAATATCCCAGAATGAGTTTGTTCGTGCTGCTGATCTAAATCTTCAACTGTTTTTAAAAGTAATGATATAGACTTATATCTAAAGCACGAACTCAAAGCGTTGTCATTCTAACTGCGCATAGTCGCAGCATATGAATCATTAATGATTAGGGGTATAAGTTAATGTTTCCTTCAAAGCTATTTTGCCTATTGACGGCAAACCGTTTCGTCAAAAAGTTTCTCTTTTTAGTTTCAGCCATTGCTCTCTTAAGCGCAAATATTTATGCATACACCTTTGATTGCAATAATTTGTATATAGCTAAAGATTATTATACTTATACTGTCAATCCAAGTACAAGTACAACCGCCACTGCGGTGACTTCAGATAACGGTGTCTTGCCTACTTTAGCTTTAGGGTATCGTCCCAATAGCAATACGCTTAGAATGTATAGATGGAATATCGGTTATAACGATGGCGGTTCGGGCATAAGCTATTTGGATAGTGGCGGCAGTAATAACTGGGCGACTTATACTCACACTCCAGGCAGTTTTAACCCTATGGGCGAAAATCCTACGGGTGGCGAAGTTAATCAATTAACAGGCGAAATATATATGACCGGCAGCTGGCTTAACGCCTATACAGGTTCGAGTGCGAGTTCACTGGGTACTTTTGGAATCGGCGTACACAATCCTGCGACACAAAGCTTGAGGCAGAGTAGAGTTTTAACGCCCGGACACAACTATTATGTTGCTTCCGATATGGCTATAGATGCTGAAGGTAACGCTTATGTGTTGGTGACGGACGGCTCTGATGATAATAACGACTGGAGTTTGATGCGCATTAACATCAAAAATCCTGACGGCAGTTTTAAAAGCACTCCATGGACGGGCGATATCGTAAGAAGCATTAGCAATATAGATAGTGATTGGGAACCCAGTGATATATGGGGAATTGCTTTTTTGGAGGGCAAGCTATACTTCGGCGGGCGCTTACACTCGGGCTATATATATAACTTGGATCCGCTGACGGGAGTAGTGAATACTAATAACCCTATTAGAACATCTACCTATGAAACATACGATATACTCGACCTTGCCTCTTGCCAAGTTGCCCCTGTCATCAGAGGTACTATCTATAACGACGAGGACGCGGACGGTGTTATAACAGGGCAAGAAGCGGGTATAAGCGGCGTAACGGTGCAACTATACAGCAACGGCGGCACTCTGCTTGGCGAAACAAAAACCGTAAATGACGGCTCATATAGCTTTATATTGAACTCTCTTGACTCAAACTTTTATGTCCGCGTAAAACAGCCTATGATAGGCGGTGTCCATGCGGCTCAGACATGGGCTTCGGGCGGGGCGGTCAGTACTAATTTGTGGGGTGGGGGTACCAATACCGTATATAACTACTGTTTTAACGGGACGAATGACGCTGTGGAGAGCAACTCGAGCCGTACCTGTTACGGCGCCAGAAGAAGCGGGATAGAGCCCTCCGCTAACGGTATAAGTGCGGCGAACTACTACTCAAAAGTCCACGCGCAGGTAAGTACGATAGTCTCTCACGCCGATTTTGCTTTTTCTGTGGCATCTGACAGGAGTGATTCAAATCAGCCAGAAGTTTTGCACAATCTCGCCGTCAGAGATGCTCTTGGTAACTATAGGGCGTATCTTGGCTCTAATGTGACGAGGGACCCATCGACTATACGAGGCGCTTTGGCTAATACCGATGTGGGAGATGACGGGCTTTCCGTGCTTGTGAACGGCAGGTATATTCCTGTGCAGCAGAGGGGCTTTGTGCGGGGGGCGCCGTATAGTTTCAAGGCGGATATCAACGGCACGCTGAAAAATAACGCGACGCTCAGCACTTGGCTCTCCGCTGCGAATGACGCGGCGTTTATGGTGAATACGGCTATGTTCGCGGGACCGATTTCAAATACTACGAGCGGGGCGGATAGTATATTTTTTACGGGCACCACGCCAAATGACGGCAGCGGTGTCGGTAGTATCAATAGGACTTTGAGGGCGAGATTTACCACATCGATGGGCGTTACCGCTATAAACAGTGCGGGTGCGAGCAACGACCCGTGGGTGATGGACGGCGAAGTTGAGGATTATCGGGTGTTTTTGTTGCAAAGGCAGGTGAGGCTTGCCTTGAAGACAAAGGGGACTTCGGGCAACAGCGGTAATTTTAACTTTCAATTGACCAATGTGGCAAATACAAGCCCATCATCTGCCAATGTCACATTTTCAACTCCCGCTCCCGATGTCATAACTGACGAGCCTATCGGTGTCACTCACGAGATAATAACCCAAGGCGCGGATGTGGTCGTCAGGATAGACAGACCCCAGACGTTGGGCATTATGCAATCCGAAACTACCTGCACGGATATCAACAATGCCAACGCCAATGTGCCTTTGAGCTTTTTAAGATATGAGAGCGGCGGGCGCTGGTATGATAATGTGACGCTTTTGGGTGCGGGTATCAAAGGGCAATCCGACATCGCCTGCCTCTTCACCTACGGCACCGCTCCTGTTATCACTATCAACGCCAATGTGACCAACAGAGCATTTGCCGATGATAACTTCAACTTAACACTATCGGATATAAACGCAAGTTCCGTTATCGCTTCCAACAGCACAACAAGCGGCACTAACGCAACATCCATATCAGCCATCTTAGCAGCCGACCATACCAATAATATCTCCATCTCAATGGTTGCGGGAAGTACGGGGGCATTGGAGAGATACAAGATCGAAGCAATCTGTTCGGGGGCAAATCCGTCGACGGTCACCAATGGCTGGTTCACGCTAAACGCCACATTTGCGGATAATATAACTTGCTCTGTTACGCTCACAGCTTCGACCATCAGCAGCACTAACTCGGGGATAGAGGTCATCCCGCAAGACAATGACGCGGGCAATACATCTTTAGTCTTAATCACGCTAAAAGATACAAACAATATAACCTTGCCTTCAGGCGGGGATACTGTGGAGGTATTTATAACTTCACCTGTAGTTATGCAGCTATCAAACACAACCCACTCTATATACTCTCCGACTACAAGCAACATAACAGCTATAGATAACAATAATGGCACATACAGAGCCTATATAACTTCAAATCTAACAGGCGAGGCTAACTTAACATTCAGTACAAACGGCATTATGGCTAATAGCTATGCGGTAGCTAAATTTCACCATTTAACTCCCGACTTGGATAGTTCAAGCACGAATATCACGATCATACCTCCAAGCACGGTAAATGTCGGCAATAACGCCACAGCCTTGATAAGCGTAGCAGACAAATTCGGCAACGCCGTAACGAACGCCACGATAGCCCTAAGGGTCATAGCCGATACCACAGGCGGAACGCCGACTCTGTATAATTCAAACGCACTGAACAATAACGACGGCACATATGAGATAAACCTCACATCAGCCAAACAGGGCAATGTGACGGTGAGCTTTAGCGTAAATAGTATAAATGTCAATCACAGTAAAAATGCTACAGCCACATTTATCGCAAGCGACGGCAACGCAAGCAGTCCATACTCCAATATAACTATCACGCCGAACGATACAATCGTAGGCAACGCCGCACTAATAACCGTCTACCTAAGCGACAACGCGGGACACAACGGTATCTCAGGTCAGGATGTGAGAGTGGTATTTATCGACGGTAAGCAAAACAACGCCACCATCTACCCTGATAATACAAATTATCAAATGAACGACAATGCCACTCTTGGCAGCGGCTACTATACCGCGTGGATAAATTCGACGATAGCGGACAGTTATACTTTGAGTTTTAAAGTGGGACAATCGGGCAATGTGAGCATCCATAACGCCTCTATCTTGTATCGCCCTGCGGATATTGACTTAAACTCCACCTACTCATACATCACAGCTTCGCCCACAACTCCGATAGACAATAACTCCACCATCAGAGTATATCTCTCAGACAAACACAACAATACAGTCAAAAACGCGACTGTCGGCGTGAGAGTGATAGCGGGAGATACGGGCAACTTTAGTCCGATCGGCTCCAATGACTCTATCAGTTTTACCGCCGACGCGTTGTCTCCTAAGGGGGGATATTATCAGGTATTTTACACGACTCCGATAGCGGGAAGCGTGACATTTGGCTTTAGCGCGAACGGTATCAAAGCGGAGGATTCCAATAACGCTACTACAAATTTTACCTCTTCGGGACCAAGTATCCAGAGTAACTACACCGTCTTTACCGCGACTCCCAAAGATAACGGCGTGGGTGACAGCGTTACGCTTAACTTATACTTAGCGGACAACAACAGCAACCCTCAGGCGGGATATACGGTAGCGTTTTATGTAGAGAGCAGGAGATTTGATAACGGCACCACAGTAAATAACGGTGATGGCGTTTATATCTCGAATGTGATAGATAACGGCAATGGCACATATACGGCAACTGCTTCCACAAACAGATCCGCCAATGTCACATTCTACTTTGATGTGGATAGCATCGGAGATAGTTATGACGACTCTCCTTATAAAACGGACTGGGCGAACTTTAAACACGGCAGCGTTGATCTTGGCAACCCCAACACCACTATCACCGCCACATCTTTTGTGCTGGTCGATACCAATTCGACAGTGGTGGTGACTCTTCGGGACAAAGATAACAACCCCGTAAATAACGAGAGCGTAACGGTAAAAGTGCTATCGGGTGCGAGTGGTACATTCTCGCCACCGACCGCCACGGTGACACAAGATGGCAGCGGTAACGGAGAGTATGTGGTATATTTTGCCACTCCCGTATCGGGTAATGTGACATTTGGATTTGAGGTAGGGGGTCAGGAGAACGCGAGTAAGAATGCCACTACGATATTTATGAGCGGTGCGGCGGACAGCGCTACATCCGAACTCACATTCAACCCTCCGGGCAGTAGTCCCGTTTCCGTTGAGAGTTTCGCCACAGCTACCGCCACGATAAAAGACGGCAACGGCAACGCCCGCCCAAATACGCTTGTAGATTTCAGCGTCAATGGCGGCACTATCGACAATAGCACGCACAACGGCTCCGCTCTCACATGCCTTACGGACTATAGCGGCAAATGCTCCGTAGTGTGGACAAGTACGGTGACGGGGGTGTTTGCGATGAACGCCACCATCAACGGCGGCTCTCACATCACAAATAGCCCCGCCAATAAAACGTTCACGGCAGGCGTGGCAAATGAGACCACCTCTATCTTTGTCTTGGAGAACGGTCCAAAAGTCGTGGGCGGATCATTTAGCATGAATACCACTTTAAAGGATAGATACGGCAACGCGATCCCAAATCAATTTGTCTACTACGCCGTAACGCCCGCCATACCAAAAGCCGGATTTGGCTCATACGGCTCCGAGCCCGATAATCTAACCGATACTACAGGCACAGCGGCTTTGAGCGCTACCACTTTTTGGAGCGATATAGCGGGGGATTATATCGTCACGGTTCGTTTCGGCGGCGAGAGTGGTCCTGAAGTGAGCGGCTCTAACCAGACGATGCGATTTGTCCCAGCATCTGCTAACGCCTCATACTCCAACCTCACTATATCATCACCCGGACCGCAAGACTCTCAAGGTGGCTTTTATACGCTAAGGGTCTATGCCAAGGATGCTGTGGGTAACAATCCTGTGCCAAATACCGATGTTGTTATCACCGTAAGCAACGGCACACTTCAAGCGAGAGCTGATGTAAAGAGCAGAGTTTGCACGACAAATGCTCTTGGATGGTGCGAATATGACTGGACGAGCCCTGATGAAAAAGGCAACTTTACCGTGACGGCTACGATATATGGCGAGAATGTCATAGGCTCTCCCGCTGCAAGAGAGTTTAGATCTTTGAGCGCGGACGCTTTAGAATCTACATTAGAGATATTGGAGGCTGGTCCTAAGACGGCGGACGGTACGGATGCTTATACGATAAGAGTAACGCTCAGAGATAACGGCACGCTTCCTACGGGCGGCTCCGTCAATATAGCGGTAAGCGGCGGATTGCTGAATAGTGCTGTCACGGGCGGCTCTTACACCGTTGATGAGACCACGGGGCAATTGATACTCTACTGGACAAGCACGGATGCCAATAACTTCACGATAAATGCGACCATCGGGGCAAATGAGATGATCACAGGCTCCCCGCAAACAAGAGAGTTCACGGCGGGCAGCGCAAACGCCTCCAACTCTGTTTTCACTATCACTCCAAATGCGGATGTGATCGCGGATAACTCTTCATCTTACAACTTAAGCGTAAATATAAAAGATAGTTATAACAACAAAAAGCAAGGAGCGGTAGTTACATTCAGAGTAGAAGAGGGCTACTTAAATAACGGTACAGTGTCCCCATCAACCATCACTTGTACTACTTTGGCAGACGGCAACTGCTCGGTTACTTGGTTTAGCGACAAGATAGGCAACTTTTCAGTAAACGCCACCGTAAGCGGTGACATCATAGGCTCCAATCAATACAGAAATTTCATACAAGGCGCGGCGTCTAATGTAACATCCACCCTCGTAGTAACGCCAAATGACACAAGAACGGCGGATAATATCTCATACTTTACCGCCACCGCAAATATCAAAGACGCCCTAAGCCATAGCGTGACGGGTGAGCTTGTGACATTTAAAGTGAGCGGCGGATGGATAGCCAACACCACCCACGACGGTACAACTCTCACTTGTGTGACGGATAGCAGCGGCAGTTGTTTTATTCTTTGGCGAAGCGAAACGCCGGGCATCTTTACCATCAGCGCCGATATATCAGCGGGAGTTATAGGCAGTGAAAGCAGAGAGTTCACCGCCACAACCGCAAAAGCGGCTAACTCTACCCTTGAGGTCACACCTGACGGACCCGTCGGCGTAGGTAGCGGCTACTACAGCGTTAAAGTGACAGCTTTGGATGATGGCGCTATACCCGCACCGGGCGCTACCGTTACGATTGCGGTAAGCGGCGGCGAACTTAACGCCACCACATGCAACACAGACAGTAGCGGCGAGTGTCACCTCAAATGGACAAGCAATATATCGGGCAATTTCTCCATCAACGCGACCATCGGAGGGGCGGCATTAGGCGGTAGCGGCGATCCGTTAAAAGGCTCTCCTCAATATAGACTCTTTAACGCAGGGCTCCCCACAAGCGCCAACTCATCTCTTGTCATAACTCCTGGCAATCGAATGGTCGTAGCCAATAGCGGCAACTACTACACACTCAATATAACCGCCCGCGACATTTACGGCAACGGCGTGCCAAACCAGAGCATGAGCGCATGGATAGAGTACGGAGAGTTGGACAACGGCACGGGATTTGTCGCAGGCAACACCACATGCCTCACGGATAGCGGCGGTAACTGCTTTGTGTTTTGGAGAAGCGACAAAGTAGGCGAGTTTAATGTCAATGTGACGATATCGGGAGAATCGACCCCCATCTACTCAACGCCCGCCGATAAAAAGAGGATATTCGCATACGCAAATGTAAACGAGATCACCTCATACATCTTGGTGACAAGTTACAACGCCACACAGCCCGACTACATACCTGTGTGCGTGGAAGATGAGGCGTCTATAGCTTCGTGCGGCAGTTACTATAGCGTGACGGCATTTGTCAAAGATGTCGCCGACAACCATATGGCGGGACACAACGCCACATTTTATCTGGTGCGCGGCGGTAAAGAGGTGAGGGACGCCTACTGGAACGATATCATCACGGCGGGGACAAACGGAGAAGCCAGCTGTACCATAAGCGCAGACGGCTTTTGTACCGCCAATCTCACGCTCAAAGCCAACATCATGGGCGAGTATGAGATCAGAGCCTCAGTGGACGGCGTCTATATACATAACGGCTTGCCTGAGATAAGGCGTTTTGTCGCGGGAGATCCTGATCCAAGTAAATCATATATAGTATTTAACCCGACCGCCGATAATATCGTAGCGGCTGATAACAGCTCCTACTATAATGCAACGGTAGTTTTATCGGACGGCGCAAATAACCCTGTGGGGAATAATACCGTTACGATCAGCGTCCCGCTTGGCAACGACCTTGACAACGGCACGAGAAGCACGACCGTCACATGCCTCACAAATGAGGGCGGCAACTGCTCCGTTCTTTGGAGAAGCGCTGTTGCACATCTCCCGCAGAGCATAAATGCGCAAGCTCAAAATTTAGCCTCCAATCTCACGGGAAATAGGACATTTACGACAGGTGCATTTAACCCCAATATGTCCAACATCACGGTAAGCTCTCGCACCGCCACGACAGATGAGAGCGTCAATGTGACGGTGACGGTAAATGATAGTTTCGGCAGCCCCATCATAGCGACCCACCACGATGTCGTTATTTATACATCCTTGGCAAACTCATCATTTGCGAACGGCACGGGCAACCATACGGGAACTCTGACAAATGTGAACGGCACCTACACCGCTGTACTAAACTCCACCAATATCGGCAACACTACTCTGACATTCAGCGTCGACGGGGTTATGAGCGCCAACACCGAGTGGGTATATTTTACATCAGGAAGTCTTGATATGGATCCGTCCAACAATAACTCCTACATCACAGCCCAAAGCCCCGTTGAGGTGGGAGATAACTCTTTGGCGACGGTATATCTTGGCGACAGATACGGCAACCCCATAAGCAACAAAAGCGTCACCGTCTATGTCCTCTACGACAATGTAAACGGCACGGCAGGGTTTCACGGCGGGTCAAATAGCATTATGATACCATCATCACAGAATGGAGACGGAAGCTACACCGCCAACTTAACGGCGTTTGATAAAGGTAATGTTACCGTATCGTTCATAGTTGACGGCAAAGACGGCAAAGACTATAACAAAACGGCTCCGGTGCTATTTAGGACAGGCACTCCCAACGCTACATCTTCGACTATATATGTCACCCACGAGGTAGATAACAGTACGGACGCTTTGGCTGACGGTGTGGATTATTACACGGTAAATGTCACGGTGAGGGATACCTTTAACGCCACTGTGGAGAATGCGAATGTCATACTCGTCGTGGATAAAGGCAACATCTCCGCCACAAACAGCTCCATGGGCAGCGCGAACACGATAAGCTGCGTTACGGACGCTAATGGAGTATGCACGACATACTGGATGAGCCTTGATTGGGGCGATGGAAATATCAGCGCTTACATAGGTAGTATCGCAAATGATAATATAGTAGGCGCCTCCCCCATCACCCGCACCTTCCAACGCACCAGACTCGACGACAACCTAACCATCACCGACTTCACCCCCTCCTCAAAAAGAGCTAAGATAGGTGACTTAGTAAGATACAGCGTTAAAGTGAAAAACAATGTAG
>JAISQB010000039.1 GCA_031274495.1 Campylobacteraceae bacterium
GTCGCGTCAAGCTCGTAAAATGGGCTATCCAGCGCGTGGGCTACGACGCGCGCCATCGTCGTCTTGCCCGTGCCCGGGGGTCCGAAAAACATAGAGTGGGGCATTTTGCCGCTTTTTAGGAGTTTGAAAAACGGCGCGTTTGGGTTGGTCAAATGGCTCTGCCCGCATATATCTTCTATCGTTTTGGGTCTAAAAGATACAGCGAGATTTTCCATTAGTAGTAGACCTTATTCTCTTTCAAAAAGTCGCGCAGGTCGTCGTATTCGCCGTTCGTGAGGAAACGGTGCTTGCCGCTTTTCAGTACGCCAAGATCCACCCTTCCGTAACTAACGCGTTTCAAGTCAACCACATCGGCGTCAAAATGGGCGAAAAAACGTCTGAGCTCCCTGTTTTTGCCCTCTTTGAGCATCACTTTAAGTTTCGTGTATCCGCCGCTGCTTCCAAATATCTGGTACGACAAGAACGGCTCGAAAGTCATACTCCTTATCTTGCTGTGCGAATGTCCGCCCTTGGAGGCGTCCGAAAGCTCAAGCCCCTTTTGCATCGCCTCTATCATCGCGTCGGTGACGGAGCCTTTTATCTTAAGGTAATATACTCGCTCCAGATCGCTATCCATCAGGGCAGAAGCGATAGCGGCGGCGTCCGTAAGTAAAAGCAAACCCTCGCTCGCGTAGTCCAGCCTTCCCACGCTCAAAAAGTGTGAGAATTTCTTGGGCAGAGTATCATAAATCGTCCGCCTGCCCCTGTCGTCTTTTTTGCTCACAAGCTCACCTTTTGGCTTATTGTAGACGATGACGGTGAACTGCTCTTTTTTGAAGATTCTATTGTTATTTACTTCTATCGCGTCGTCGTAGCTGACTTTTAGGGACAGATCGGTCTGTGTTCTGCCGTTTACCCTTATCTTGCCCTCTTGTATGAGTTTGTCGGCTTCGCGGCGCGAATATTTTGTGTTGTGGGAGATAAATTTGTTTAGTCGCATAAGCTCGTTCATTACGATATCCCCGCCTCTATCAAGTCGTGTATATGTAAAACGCCTATGGGTCTGTTTTTTTCATCCACTATGACCAAAAGTTGTATCTTGTACTGCTCCAAAAAGACCAGTGCGTCGCTTGCGAGCATATTTTTGTCATTCAGCGTTTTAGGGTTTTTGGTAGCGTAGGTAATCGCCGGCAGCTCCACGGAGAAGTCATCCGCCATCAGAGCGCGCCTCAGGTCGCCATCGCTCAAAACGGCGCTTAGCGTCCCGTCGTCATCCGTCAATATCACGCTTCCAAGCCTACCGTGGGTCATAATATCTATCACCTCTTTTAGCGAAGCTTTCTCCTTGGAGATGGGAAGGCTCGTCCTCATAATATCTTTTATCTTCACAAACAGCCTCTTACCCAGCGTGCCGCCCGGATGAAACGAGGCAAAATCCTCTTTTTTGAAGTCCCGCTTTTTCATCAGACAGACTGCCAAAGCGTCGCCTATGGCAAGTGTGAGCGTAGTCGAGCAAGTAGGCGCAGCGTCTAACGGACACGCCTCTTTTTTCACAAATATAGGCAAAAATACATCACTGTATCTGCCAAGTGAGCTATTTTTTGACTTCGCAAGCCCTATTAGTGGGATGTCAAATCTTTTGATATGCGGCAGTATCTTTATAAGCTCTTCGCTCTCGCCGCTGTAGCTGATGGCAAGCACGCCGTCGTTTTTGCCTATCATACCAAGGTCGCCGTGCATTGCCTCCGTGGGGTGCAAGAAAAAGCTGCTTGTCCCCGTACTGGCTAGTGTAGCGGCTATCTTTGCGCCGACAAGTCCGCTTTTGCCAACTCCCGTGACGACGAGTTTGCCTTTTAGGTTGTAGATAGTCTCTACCGCCGCGCCGATATCGTCCGTGAGTGCCTCTGCGGCGCGCTCTATCTCTCTTGCTTCGAGTTCTAAGACCTCTTTAGCGATTTTTGTAAAGTCCATCATTTCACCTACATAATAAAAATTGTCGGAACAATTGTGGGGTATTTTTTGAGATTTCTAAATATATGTTTTCGCACGACCTGTCGCACTTCGTTTTCCAAGACGCCTCTATTTTCGATGACATCTTTTTTCGCGTTTGACAAGAACTGCACAAGCACCTCTTCCATCTCTTTTGAAAAATCCTTATCGTTTTTGTCAGCTACAAGTCCGTAGCTTACCACTTTTGGCTTTGATATGAGCTTTTTCTCCCTCTTATCTATCTGCGCGATAATCATCACAACGCCTGAGTCCGCCAACTGCTGGCGGTCCATCACGACATCGTTTTCTATCTGCTTGTTTATCTGGTTGTCTATAAATATCTTTCCGACTTTTACGGTCTTTAATTTCTTTATGGAGTCGGTGCCAAGCTCGATCTGGTCGCCGTCTTCCATCAATAGTATATTTCTTGAGGGTATGCCGCACTCGATGCCTGTCTCTTTGTGTTTTACTATGTGGTTGTACTCTCCGTGGACGGGTAGGAAAAATTTGGGCTTTACAAGGCGGAGCATAAGTTTTTGCTCCTCTTGCGCGGCGTGTCCGCTTACGTGGATTTCGCTAAAGTCCTGATACGCGACGCTCGCACCGCTTTTTAGTAAAAAGTTCAAAACGGTCGAAACGCTGCCCTCATTTCCCGGGATCGCCTTTGCCGAGATGATGATTTGATCCGTGGGCTTTATCTTGATATGTCGGTGTTCGTCTGTTGCCATACGATAGAGCGCCGCCATCGTTTCGCCCTGAGAGCCCGTCGTAACGATAAGCACTTCGTTGTCGCTGTATTTATTCACTTCGTGCGCGTCTATAAATATACTCTTATCAAGCGTGATATACCCAAGCTCGATAGCTGTGAAGATATTTCGCTCCATCGAACGCCCTATCACGCACACTTTTCTGCCGTAATTTAGCCCGTGCTGGATGGCTTGATAGACTCTGTGGATGTTTGAGGAGAATGTGGACATTATCACCCTGCCCTTTGACTTTGAAAATATCGAGTCAAATGTCTTGCCCACGGAACTCTCAGAACGCGTAAAGCCCTCTTTGTGAGAGTTTGTACTATCGCTGAGTAAACACAAAACCCCCTCCTCGCCGTAGTGCGCGAATCTATGAAGGTCGGTGGGATAGCCATCTATCGGGGTGTGGTCTATCTTAAAATCCCCCGTGTGTATAATTGTGCCTGCCGGTGTTTTTATCGCGAGCGCTGAGGAGTCTACGATAGAGTGCGTTATATGCAGCCACTCCACTTCAAATTCGCCGATTTTATAAATCTTGCGCTTCTCTACAGGGCGAAAAAGGCTTCTGGCAGCTTTTAGTCCGTGCTCTTCGAGTTTGTTTGAAATCATACCCAAAGGCATAGGCGTCGCGTACAGCGGCAGCGGCATCTCTTTGAAAAGATAGGGTATCGCTCCGATGTGGTCTTCGTGTGCGTGGGTTATCAAAATGCCTGCTATTTTGTTTTTTATCTGTCTTAGGTAGCCAAAGTCTGGCACCAATATATCAACCCCGGGCATATCGCTATCGGGAAAACTCATACCCACATCAACGATAATCGCGCTCGTGTTAGTCTCTATAACCGTGATATTTCCGCCTATCTCGCCAAGTCCACCAAGCGGTGTTATGCGGATTTTGTTGGCGGATTTTCTAATCTTATCAAACGAATGCAGCCTCTCGTGGTGCGATTTTTTGTTAGTATCGATGGCGTTTGTCAGCGCCTTTTGCCACGCTTCGTTGCCGATAACGGGGGATGGGGGGAGGTTAGTTCGTTTGCGTCTTTTGGAGGCTGGTTTTGGTGTTTCGTTTACATTATCTTTTGAATCTGTTTTGTTTTGAGGCGCTTTTGCCGCTTTTTTTGCCTCTACGGCAGCTTCGTGCAGGCTACTCTCACCTGTAGTAGTTGCCGCCTCTTTTTTCTTTGGTCTTCGCCTATGAAAGCGTTTTTTTGGCGCGCTTGGCGCATCTTGTGTGGTCTTTTCGTCCATAATTTTTTACCTTATTGTTTATTTAAGTCATTAAATAGACGAAGGTGCATATCGGGGGCTAATTCGTGCGGACGAAGATTGGGGGCGATGTCAAGCTCTAAAAACAGCTCTTTTACCCCTTCATAGCAGCTTAGGAGGTTCTTTTGCAACATCTTTCCGCGAGCTTTAAACGCGCTCGTGAGATACTCTTTTAACTCACGAAACTCTAATTGCAAATTCTCGTTTTTTTCTATCAAAACAACAGCCGAATCAACTTTAGGCTGCGGAAAAAACGCCGAGCTCGGCACCTCAAAAAGAGTGCTAATCTCGCTTAAAATCTGAACCAAAACAGACAAAGAGGAGTAATCGGATGAGCTATGCTTGGCGGTAAGCTTTAAAGCCACCTCTTTTTGCACCATCAGCATAGCCCCAACACAATTTTTATCTTCCAAAACCCTATAAATGATGGGCGTCGTGATGTAGTAGGGAATATTCGCGCATATAAAATATGGCTTAGGACTTAGAGTCTGTCTACCCCAATACTCCAACACATCGCCGAAACAGAGCTCCAAACGGTTGGTTTTTATCTCTTCTTTGAACGCATTTTTTAAATGCTCATATAAATCTTCGTCGACTTCATAAGCCCGCAGAGCATATCGCTCAAGCAAAGCCTTCGTCAAATCACCTAAGCCAGGTCCGATCTCTACAAGATTTATACCTTTTAGGTCGGGCATCGATTGGATGATTTTGTTGATAAAACTTTTATCGGTCAGGAAATTCTGACCAAAATGTTTTTTTGCCTTTATCTTAGTGGTCCGAATTGAACTTTTAAGGTTGGAGTATAACTAATGTTTGCTTACATAATGGTTACATCCTTGTGGTAAATTGAGTTATTTTCTCCGATATAGGCTATTTTTTAGCCTTTTTCAGTCTTTTTTTTTGAATGGTTTGATATTATGGAGTAAAACTATTATCTGGAGTTTTTATGCAGACTTTCGCAAAACGGATTATTCCGTGTCTTGATGTCAAAAACGGACGCGTTGTTAAAGGGGTGAATTTTGTAGGTCTTCAAGACGCGGGGGACCCTGTCGAAGTGGCAAAAAGATACAATGACGAAGGGGCGGATGAACTCTGTTTTTTGGATATCACGGCGAGCAATGAAAAAAGAGATACCATCGTGGAGCTTGTCGCCAAAGTCGCCAAAGAGGTTTTTATACCGCTGACTGTGGGCGGAGGTATTAGAAAATTGGAAGATATCTCAAGGCTCTTAAATGTCGGCTGCGATAAGGTGAGTATAAATTCCGCCGCGATTGACAACCCTGCCCTCATCACCGAAGCCGCTTCTCGTTTTGGTTCTCAATGTATCGTGGTGGCGATTGACGCTAAAAAAAGCGGCGATAGTTGGCATATATACAAACACGGCGGACGGATCGATATGGGCATAGACGCACTTTTGTGGGCGAAAGAGGCTGAAGAGAGAGGAGCGGGCGAAATACTGCTCACATCTATGGACAAAGACGGCACAAAAGACGGATATGACATCGAACTCACATCCAAAATGAGTCGGATGTTAAATATCCCCGTCATCGCCAGCGGTGGGGCGGGAACTATGGAGCATATAAGAGAGGCTTTTGTCAATTACGCCGACGCCGCCCTCGCTGCCTCCATATTTCACTTTAGAGAGATAGGGATAATGGATTTGAAAAAATATCTTAAAAAGGAAGGAGTAGCTATAAGACTATGATAGTTAGTGCAGGACTTAGCGAAATATTTCCATTCGCTACCCCGATAGGCGTAGGGCTTGTTAACGCCTCTATTAATTTAACACGCATTGTGATGACGGAGAGTCCCAAAAAAATTCTCTTCGTAGGTACCGCAGGAAGTTACGGAAAATATAAAGTGTTTGATCTGATCACCACAAACAGAGCTGTCAATATAGAGATAGGGTTTTTGCAAAATCTCTCATACAGTCCGATCTTGGCAGAAGCAAGAGGGGTTGATCCCGATGTTCCACGTGAAACCTTGAATAAAATAGTCGTAAATTCGAGCAACTTTATCACCGCCGACGCCGCGCAGTCGAAGCTCTTTTTGGAGAACGGCTTGAGCATAGAAAATATGGAATTTTTCGCCGTGCTGAAAGTGGCGGAGAAGTTTGACATCCCCACGATTGGGCTCTTTTGCATAGCCAACTATTGCGATAAAGATGCTCACGATAACTATTTTCAAAATAATCGAGAGGCAAAAGAGAAGCTAACAGAGGCTGTTTTGTCGGATTTTAAAGACTTTTTATGACCATCTTAGATATGACAAAAAAGGAGCTTGAAGCGGAGGTACGCCCCTCTTTTCGAGCAAAACAGATATATCAGTGGATATACCAGCAGTATATATTTTCGTTTGATGAGATGCTAAATCTACCCAAGAGCTTGCGCGCTGAGTTATCGCAAAAGTACTCCATAATGCCGCTTCGCGTTTTAAAAGTTGAAGAGAGCCGCGACGGGAGCAAAAAATATCTATTTGCCCTGCAAGACAATCTCACGATAGAGAGCGTGCTGCTTCCAATGAAACTTGAAGAGTTTGACGAGGATGGCAAGAGGGTCCACCACACAAGATATACCATCTGTATCTCGTCGCAAGTGGGCTGTAAGATCGGCTGCGCCTTTTGCCTCACGGGAAAGAGCGGATTTGTGCGCAACTTGACCGCGGGCGAACTAACGGCACAAGTTCTTTTGATAAAGCAGCTAAACGCCATTGACGCCAGCCGCAGGGTCAATATCGTCTATATGGGTATGGGTGAGCCGCTTGACAATTTTGACAATGTCGTAAAAGCTGTGGGTATATTTTCAGATATCGACGGTCTTAGCATCAGCCCCAAAAGGCAGACTATCTCCACGAGCGGGATAAGCTCCAAGATAGACAAGCTTGGCAAGATGGATACAGGCGTGCTTTTGGCCATCTCTTTGCACGCGGTCGATGACGAGACGCGGGCGAAACTGATGCCCATCAACAAAGCTTACGATATCAACTCTATCATCAAAGCGGTCAAAGCTTTCCCGATAGATGTGCGAAAAAGGGTTTTGTTTGAGTATCTTGTCATCAAAGATGTGAACGATTCATTAGAGAGCGCAAAAAAGTTGGTGAAGCTCTTAAACGGCATAAAGGCGAAGGTAAATCTTATATACTTCAACCCCCACGAGGGGAGCGAGTTCAAAAGACCAAGCGAAAAAGATGTCGCGGCGTTTGCGGCATTTTTAAATTCGCACGGGCTGCTCTGTACCGTCAGACAGTCCAAAGGACTTGACATAAGCGCCGCGTGCGGACAATTAAAACGAAGGAGAGAAAATGAGTTGGCTTGATATATCGCTATTTGCTTTAGTGGGTATCGTGGTTATCATCGGTATCGGAGCGTTGATAAAAGTTATATTTTTTGAGAAATAAGCGCAAGGGTTTTGAGTAGATATTTTAGATAACTTCAAAACTCACTACTGCCCGCCGGCTGCGACGGAGCTTTCGGGAGCGCTCGGCGGCAAATTTAAAAGCTACTATTTTTACCACTCGCCGCCGGACAGATATCTACAAAGCGGCGGGCGTGTGGAAAGTGCGCCATTGAATGCCGCCAAGTTCGCCGCCGGACAGATATATGCAAAGCGGGATCATTTCAAGACTTTGGAAGTTTGGCAAGAGTATCCTCCCCGCCATACGAAGCGGCGAGAGATATACAAAAACCAAAACTTGGCTTTTTTAAAACAGCTGCCAATAGATTTTATTTAACGCAACTTACCCCGCACAGATTTTACCGCACCTTGCGGAGTATCTCGCAAAATAGATTTTATCTGACGCAGCGTATAAGTTCACTTTCGGCGTCTACCTCGGACTTGAAACTATACTTCTCATTTTTATACTCAAAGTTCAACTCATCCGCGTGCAATAGTAGCCGAAGGGACCTTGTAAGTTTTATCCTCAACTCCGAATCCATCAAGCCGTCCAGATACAACGCCGCCATCTTAGCATCCACTCCATAAATCGGATCGCCTATGATGGGATGTTCCACGTGAAACATATGCACTCTTATCTGATGCTGCCGCCCCGTTTTGGGCTGCGCTAAGACCAAAGTCGCGTCTATATCCTCAAAATATTTGAGCGGTTTTATGTCCGTCAGAGCGTGAGCGCCGCGCTCGTTGATATAAACCTTCATCTTTACACTTTCAAAATTTCCATTTGTCAATATCGGCGCCTCTATCCTCATCTCGTCCGCCACCCTGCCCCGCACGAGAGCTTTGTATTTTTTCTCTACATTTCTTTGCGAAAAAAGCCTCTTTAACTCGTTCTCATACTCTTTGCTTTTTGATACAATGATAAGCCCGCTTGTCTCCTTGTCTAACCTGTGGACGACATTTGAATTTTTGCCGTATCGATGCTTTATCTCATCGTTCAATGAGTAAGCTGTCGTCCTGCTCCTTGGGTGAGTTAAAACTCCGCTTGGCTTTTCAAAAACAGCAAAAAACCCGTTTTCATATATCGGCTCCAACCCTTTTGGATTTGGCTCATACATCAAAAGTGCCGCTTCGCCTCTTATGATATTAGACTTTCGCTGCACAATTTCACCGTTGCAAAAAAGCTGCCCCTTGTCCACTATCCTCTGCGCTTCCCTCATAGAAAATCCAAGCCCGTACACCAAAAACGCCCACGCTTTTACATCCTCTTTCACTTCAAATTTTTTTGCAATATAAGGCAAGTTTTACCACCTTTTGGTTAAAATCTGTTTCTCTGTAATATAGACGCATTTTATAATTTAATTTTTAAAATTTGACGCTTTTTCTATACAGAAGAGAAACCCAAAAGCTAATTATACCCTTTTAAAGGCTCATTTTATGATAGAGAGATATTCAAGAGAAGAGATGAAAAACAAATGGACGACTGACGCCAAATACGACGCTTGGCTCAGGGTCGAAAAGGCGGTCGTTAAAGCGTGGAATAGATTAGGACTCGTGCCGGACAGTGACTGCGAAAAGATAACCAAAAACGCTAAATTTGATATAGAGACGATAGAGACGATAGAGAAAGAGACGAAGCACGATGTCATAGCTTTTTTAACTTCAGTCGCGCAGAGCTTAGGAGAAGAGAGCCGTTGGGTGCATTATGGTATGACGAGTTCGGACTGTATAGATACGGCGGCGGCTTTGCAGATAAAAGAGTCCTTAGAGCTTATCATCGAAGATGTGAATACCCTCCTAAAAGCTCTCGAAAAAAGGGCGCAAGAACATAAATATACGCTGATGGTAGGACGCAGCCACGGCATCCACGGAGAGCCGATAACATTCGGACTCGTCCTTGCCATCTGGTATGACGAGATAAAGAGAAGCTTGGATAATCTACTATATGTAAAAGGGGTAGTCAGCGTAGGCAAGATAAGCGGGGCTATGGGCAACCTCGCCCACACCCCTATCGAGCTGGAAGAGGCGGTTTGCGAAGAGTTGGGGCTAAGTGCCGCTCCCGCTTCCAATCAAGTCATCCAGCGCGACCGATACGCCGCATTATTCAACGCTCTGGCGCTTTTAGCCTCTTCGTGTGAAAAGATAGCCGTTGCCGTGCGCCACTATCAACGCACCGAAGTTTACGAAGCCGAAGAGTTCTTCTCCAAAGGGCAAAAGGGAAGCTCCGCGATGCCGCACAAAAGAAACCCCGTACTTAGCGAAAATATCACGGGACTTTGCAGGATGATAAGAAGCTACGCGCTACCCGCTATGGAAAATGTGGCGTTGTGGCACGAAAGGGACATCAGCCACAGCTCCGTTGAGAGATTTATCTTGCCCGACGCTTTTATCACCACTGACTTTATGCTTTTACGGCTAAGCGGACTCATCGAAAACCTTGTCGTATATCCCAAAAATATGTTAAAAAATTTAAATCTAACCGGCGGACTCGTCTTTTCCCAACGCATTTTGTTGGAACTTCCCGCAAAGGGAGTGTCAAGAGAGGACGCTTATAAGATAGTGCAAAGGAATGCTATGAAGGTCTGGGAGGATTTGCAGCAGGGCAAAAGCGCTGTAAACGAAAATGGGGAGAGCCTCTTTTTGCAAAACTTGCTTTTGGATGAGGATTTGGGAGCTAAATTGGAGGAGACCCAGATAAGGGCTTGCTTTGACTACTCTTACTATGTGAAAAATGTCGATAAAATTTTCAACCGCGTTTTTAAAAGGGGTAATTAGTGTTAAGTGTCATCAAAAGAAGCGGCAGAATCGAACCGCTCGATATTTCGAAAATCAAAAAGTACACATCTTCGGCTGTGGAGGGGTTGGACAATGTGAGCCTGAGCGAGCTTGAGGTGGACGCTAAGATACAGTTCCGCGATAGAATCAGCACGATAGAGATCCAACAGACGCTCATCAAAACCGCCGTGGATAAGATAGATGTGGATAGACCTAACTGGAGCTTTGTCGCCGCACGGCTCTTTTTGTACGATCTGTACCACAGGGTGAACGGCTTTTCGGGATACGGACATTTGAGGGACTATTTTGAAAAGGGCGAAAAAGAGGGGCGCATAGTTTTAGGCTTAAAAGATAAGTATGATTTGGAGGATCTAAATAGCTACATAGATGTTTCAAGAGACTTGCAATTTACATATCTTGGCGTCAAAACACTGCACGACAGATATCTGTTGAAAAACCGCGAAGGCACCCCCATAGAGCTTCCGCAGCATATGTTTATGGCGATAGCTATGTTTTTGGCGCAAAACGAGTTCAACTCTCAAGACTGGGCGAAAAAGTTTTATGATTTAATTAGCAAATTTGAAGTTATGCCCGCAACCCCAACGCTCTCAAACGCAAGAACGGCGCGCCATCAGTTGAGCTCTTGCTACATCGGCTCGACCCCGGACAATATAGAGGGCATATTTGACAGCTTCAAAGAGATGTCGCTCCTTAGCAAATATGGCGGCGGCATAGGCTGGGATTGGAGCTTGGTGCGCGCTATGGGCGGTATGATAGACGGGCACAAAAACGCGGCAGGCGGCGTCATACCGTTTTTGAAAATCACGAATGATATCGCCGTAGCGGTCGACCAGCTGGGCACAAGAAAGGGAGCTATCGCTGTCTATATAGAGCCTTGGCATATGGATGTGTCGGACTTTTTGGATTTGAAGAAAAACTCCGGCGAAGAGAGACGCCGCACGCATGAACTGTTCCCCGCGCTTTGGATAAATGACCTATTTATGAAGCGCATTGAGCAAGACGCTATGTGGACGCTTTTTGACCCCGCCGATACGCCTGACCTTTGCGAACTATACGGCGAAGCGTTTGAAAAAAGATACGAAGAGTACGAAAGAGACCCCGTCACGCCAAAAGAGTTCACAAAGGCAAAAGAGCTTTGGAAAAAGATACTTACGAACTATTTTGAATCGGGAAGTCCGTTTTTGTGCTTCAAAGACAACGCCAACAGGGCAAACCCCAACGACCACACAGGCATCATCAGAAGTTCAAACCTCTGCACGGAGATATTTCAAAACACGCAGCCAAACCACTATATGATAAAGGTCGTCTACAACGACGGCAGCGAGGATCTGTTTGAAGAGAACGAAGATGTAAAAACCGACGACGGGATCACCAAAAAAGCCAAAAAGATAACCGCCCTTGACACTATCGGCAAAAAAGGGATATTTATCGTAGAAAAAGCGGTCAAAGAGGGCAAAACGGCAGTTTGCAACCTCGCCAGCATCAACCTCTCACTCGTAAACACAAAAGAGGATATCGAAAGGGTGGTACCCATAGCCATCAGAATGCTTGACAATGTCATAGACCTCAACTTCTACCCCCACGCCAAAGTCAAACACACCAACCTACTCTCGCGCTCTATCGGTCTTGGAGTGATGGGTGAGGCGCAAATGCTCGCGGAAAAGGGTATCGTATGGGGTGGGTATGACCATTTGGCAAAGATAGACGAGATAATGGAAGCGGTGAGCTACAACGCCATCAAAGCTTCGAGCAATTTAGCCATCGAAAAGGGCATCTATCCCGAATTTGAAGGCTCAAAATGGAGCAAAGGGATATTTCCCATCGACGCCGCGAACGAAAATACAAAACGACTCGTGGACAGAGGCGGGCTTTTCGGATACACATACGACTGGGACAAGCTAAGAGAGAAGGTCAAAAAAGACGGTATGAGAAACGGCTACCTTATGGCTATCGCGCCCACAAGCTCCATATCCATCTTAGTCGGCACGACACAGACCATAGAGCCCGTCTACAAGCGCAAATGGTTTGAAGAGAATCTATCCGGTATGATACCCGTAACCGCCCCCAAACTCTCCCCCGACACTTGGGGCTTTTACACGCCCGCTTACGAACTCGACCAAAAGCTCCTCATCCAAGCCGGCGCCGTCCGCCAAAAATGGATAGACCAAGGTCAAAGCCTAAATATCTTCATTATGCTCGACAAAGCAAGCGGAAAATATCTAAACGACATCTACATATTAGGCTGGAAATTAGGTCTCAAATCGGTCTACTACCTAAGAAGCCAATCCCCCGAAACAAACTCCGTAGATGTGGCGGATAGAAGCATTGAATGTGATGGGTGCCAGTAAAAAGAGTTGTATTATTGAGCGGGGGTCTATTTTGGATTGCTAACAGCGCATTTAGCGTACCAAAAACAACCGCTATAAACACAAAATGGGTGCCATAAAAGAGCCTTTACGGCGCCCATTACTATAATTAGTCGCTATTTTTCATTGCGCTCTCGTTTTATTTATCATTTTCCATTCCCCTCCCCTCATTATTTCTCTTTCTTCAACACTCTCTGCATACGCCCAAACATCATTTTTGTATGGTGTAAAGCAAGGTTTTGCTTGCGACAATTTTCTCTCATATTGAGTGTCATCGGGTTCAGTAAAAGCAAAATATGGAACAACATAATAATTATTATCCGGATGGCTTTCGGCATTATATATAGCCATTTTATTATTATAATATGCGAAAAGCGGCTTTTCCCCTTCAGGATATATAAAATCAGGCAAAGAATTAATACGGTTAGCTATAGGCAGTCTGTAATGTCTTATGGTTGGCATATCATTATTTTTGAAACCATTAATGCCATTAATGTAAGTATCATCTATCAACGCAATAGCTTCGTCTTTATCGCAAAGTCTATACTCCATATCACTCATTCTATATTTTGCGTCTCTGCAAGTAAGACATATGTATACCGGACGGAAAGCAATTTTCCAACCATATCTTATCGCTCCTATAAGTATTTTACCGTCTTTGTTAAAATACCTATCGGGTATATCCGCAACTTCTAAGTAGTAAGCGCCTTTGTAGTCACCTTCAGTTCCTATCTTAAGCGTTCCTATGACTGTCGCACCATCTTCTAAACCTATTTCCGGGAAGTTTAAATTTACCGTTACGTTGTTAACGGAAAAGTTTTTGCGGTAATATTCGACGGGAATACCGGAATAGAATAGAGCAACAGTTAATCCTATGACTACAATTAATATAGCCGCTACCTTCTTCACAACATCTCTCCTTAAGAAAATTTATATATTAGCGACATAATCTATACTTGAAAACTATACCTCTCTAAGTTATGAGCCATATTTTCTGCGAACATATCGGTATATTTTGACCTTTTATCCCTACCGGCTCCATAAGCCAGTGGTGACTTGGATGATGAGTTTCCACATTATATAGAGCCTAATGTCGTTATGGTAAGAAGTAAAGTGCTAAATATGTGTGAAACCCTAAACTTAGGATTATAATTATTTTTAGTTAATAATAGTGCGTCATTTTTACATAAAATAAATTAATAATAGTTTATTTCTTAAGTACTCATATGGAGTTTTTTATGAGCATATTTCTATACAAAGCATTCTTGCAAAATAAAATATTTTTTTAATTATGAAGGCTATTTTTATAGTTCTTATACATAAAAATTATGGTAGATGATAATAATCGCGGATATGGAAGCTTTAAAGATTGACCATATATAGGTGTTATCCGCGCAATAAGCTTATAATAATATTAAGCATTTCATCTCTTTTTTGTAATATATATTGATGAGCAACTCCGTAATATTAGATATTAAATAACATTTAATGAAAATTGCACTTGTTCATTAAAAGGGGCTGATTTGCGGAGCAGTTATAATGTATATCATATGTTATTATTAAAATCATATGAATTAAACTCTTTTAATAGATATAAGTAGTGTATTTCATAATAAATAGCCAAAAAATCACGGCAAAATTATACAAATGTGATAAAAAACGGCAAATTTTATGATAAATTTGATATTTTTTTAGTTATGACTAATGTTAATATTAGAATCGTGTCAGTCCAAGAAAGATTTTCCCACTAAAATATAACTTATAATAATAAGTTGCTAAATGGATAAAAAACCGATAAGGAGAAAGCACCGTTAAGGTCGAATATCTATCATAAACGACCCATTTTAATAAGCCGAATTAAAAATCCGGACTTTGGTTTAAATCGGATATATACGATAAACAACATTTTGCAGGTCGTAAAAGTGCCGCCCGAGCTGTGCACATCTATCATAAATAACTTTTGTGCCGGTTCCACAAAGACAAACACTCCGTGCAACGCCCCTCCCCGTCTTCAAATTTAAACACGACTCTTGTATCAATCCTACGGCCATAGTCGTTTTAACTTCGATACAATCCTTGCATTGGTTCTGCGCTGGGCATTGCACTCCACACCCTCTTTTATGGTTTTGATACAACCATTGTGTCGGACTTCACGAGGCAAATTTTAGAATTTGTACGTGCGGAGTTATGAATTTCACAACCTTTATATCAGTTCTGCCGGACGCCGATAAGCCTTAAGCAAATCGCTTTCGGGTTTCAATGATGCAACTCTTATGTCGGTTCTGCGCTGTAAAAGGCAAGATTACCGCTATGTGAACAAGTTTCAACACAACCCTTGTATCGGTTCTACGCATTCTACCCGCCCTACCCCTTCTGTCTGCCTGCGGATTTCAATGCCCGTTCCGCCGATTGCGGCTGCGACACAATATCTGTTCTACGCTTCATATGGGAAAAAGGGCAATAAACGCCGGAAAATAAGTGCAACCGCCACAAGAGCATCCTGCGGCGGTGAAAAGTAGGTTTTTAAGACTTGGACATTCTCTTTCTAACTGTTGGGTCGAGGTATTTTTTCCTGACGCGGATATTTTTGGGGGTTACTTCCACTATCTCGTCGTCTTCTATCCACTCAAGAGCGCGTTCAAGGTTTAGTCTGCGCGGAGGGACCAGTTTTATCGCGTCGTCGCTTCCGGAGGCTCTGACGTTGGTCAAATTTTTGCCTTTTATCGGATTGACATCAAGGTCGTTCGGGCGAGAGTGTTCGCCGATTATCATACCCACATACACTTTTGTCTGAGGATCTATGAACAGCACGCCTCTATCTTGCAGGTTCCAGAGCGAATACCCAAGCGCGGTACCGTTCTCCATCGAGATAAGCGAACCGTTTGAGCGGTGCTCTACCGTGCCGCTTAGCGGGCGGAAATCCAAAAACGAGTGGTTCATAACGCCCTCGCCTTTTGTATCCGTCAAAAATTGGCTTCTAAAGCCTATGAGTCCGCGCGCGGGGATTTCAAACTCTATCCTCGTCTGTCCGTCGCCTGTTGGGTTCATAGCCGTCATCTCGGCTTTTCGTTTGCCCAGTTTTTCTATCACCGTACCGGTGCAGTCGTCAGGCGCGTCGATAACCAAGTGCTCAAACGGCTCCAATTTCACGCCGTCTTCCTCTTTGATAATAACCTCAGGTCTTCCCAAAGAGAACTCAAACCCCTCGCGCCTCATATTTTCCGCCAAAATGGTTATCTGAAGCTCGCCTCTTCCGGAGACTTTAAATTTACCCTCGCCGATACTCTCGTACTTCATAGCGATGTTTGTCTTTATCTCGTTTTCAAGCCTCTCGGAGATTTTGTTTGATGTCACATATTTGCCGTCAAGTCCTGCTAACGGGCTGTCATTCACGGCGAAAACCACGCTCAAAGTCGGCTCTTCGATATGCAAAGGGTCAAGCGGCATTGGGTTGGTGGGGTCGACTATGCTATCTCCCACATCAAGCGCCTCAAAGCCCGCTATCGCGATGATATCGCCCGAGCTTGCCTCGTTGATATCAAGCCTCTCTAATCCTTTAAATCCGATAAGCTTGCTGATGCGTCCGTTTATCCTCTCGCCGCTTGCTTTGGCGAGCATAACGCTTTGGTTCTTTTTTACAACGCCGTTAAAGACGCGTGCGATGCCGATCTTGCCGACATAGTTGTCATAATCAAGCGTGAAGATTTGCACCTGTACGGGGTTGGTATCTTTACCGCTGGGTCCCGGTACGAATGTCGTTATGGCTTCAAAAAGCGGTTCTAAATTGTCGCTTTTATCGTTTAGATTTTTCTTGGCGTATCCGTCGCGTGCGGCAGCGTAAATGACTTGAAAATCAAGCTGCTCGTCGTTAGCGTCAAGCGCCACAAAAAGGTCAAATATCTCATTTACCACGCGCTCGGGGTCGGCGGCGGGTTTGTCTATCTTATTGATAACGACTATGGGTTTTAGTCCGAATCCCAGAGCCTTTTTGACGACAAATTTTGTCTGCGGCATAACGCCTTCCTGCGCATCCACCAACAGCAAAACGCCGTCCACCATTTTGAGCACCCGCTCCACTTCGCCGCCAAAATCTGCGTGACCCGGGGTGTCTATGATGTTAATCTTATGACCTTTATAACCAATGGAAGTGTTCTTAGAGAGGATCGTTATGCCTCTCTCCTTTTCAATGTCATTGCTATCCATCATACGCTCGCTGGTAGCCTGATGCTCGGCAAAAGTTCCCGACTGCTTCAAAAGCTCGTCCACCAAAGTAGTCTTACCGTGGTCAACGTGGGCGATGACGGCAATGTTTCTTATCGCGCTCAAATAATACTCCTAATTTTAATAAGGGCGAGATTATATCTAAAATATAATATAAATGGTATTAAGCGCGAACTTTATAAAGTTTTTCACATTTTCACACTGTGTGAGAAAAGTTTTTCACATCTGTTTTGAAGCCCTATACCACGCGGCGGGCGCACTCTGAAAAAACTTTTTATCACAATATTATATGTGATGAAAATATGCGTGCGTTTCTCAATCCATAGTTTACTGATAGATTTTATAAGCATTTAAGGATTTTAGCGATAAAATTTATCACATTACAAAAATTTAAGGAGGTAAATGATGAAAGCTGTAACATTTTTTAGTTATAGGTCGATACTACGCGCCGCGTTTGTGTTTGGTCTATCTGCTTTCTTCGCTGTTGCCGCGGTTGCGGCTGATGTTCCGAATGGTCCGCTTGTCTCGACCGAATGGCTCGCAAACAACCTAAACAATCCCAAAGTGAGGGTTATCGAGGTGAGCGTAAATCCGGGCGTATATGAGCGCGGGCACATCCCTGGTGCTATCAATTTCTCGTGGCATACAGACTTAAACGACAAAGTCAAACGAGATATCATAAGTAAAGAGGATTTTGAGAAGCTGCTCTCAAAGTCGGGCGTCGATAAAGACACTATCGTCATCTTGTACGGCGACACCAACAACTGGTTTGCCGCTTGGGGCGCTTGGGTGTTTGATATCTACAATGTGGCAAATACCAAACTCTTAGATGGCGGACGCGTAAAGTGGGAGGCTGAAAATCGCCTATTGGACAACAAAGTGCCCGTGTATGAGACTACAAAATTCAAAGTCGGCAAGGTAAATTCAGATCTTCGCGCAAGACTTAGCGATGTCGTCCTTGTGGCAAACGGCAAATCCGACACGAAGCTATTAGACATCCGCTCGCCTGATGAGTACGCGGGCAAAGTTTTCGCACCTGCGGGCATCCAAGAGTTATCCATCAGAGCAGGTCACGTCCCATCAGCCGTTAATGTCCCGTGGGGGCAGGCTGTCAATAAAGACGGCACATTCAAATCCGCCGACGAGCTTAAAAAGCTCTACGCAAATGTCGGTATAGACGGCAAAAAGCCCATCATAGCTTACTGCCGTATCGGCGAGCGCTCCAGCCACTCTTGGTTCGCGCTCAATAAGATTTTGGGTTATAACGCCAAAAATTACGACGGTTCTTGGACTGAGTACGGTAACGCGGTAGGAGTCCCCATAGACAACCCCGCAGGCACCATCTGGTCTGCCAAATAACCGCGCAGAGCCTATATCTTTTGCCCGCTTTTAACGGCGGGCTTTTTTTATTAAGGAATAGCGTGCAACAAAAGTTATCTTTGATCTTAGCTATCGTCATATCCGTTTTCGCCTTTTATCTCTCTACCATTCCAAACGGCAACATCCCCTCTTTCGCGCTTTTGTGCGGATTGGTATTTGGCGTTGCGATGCAAAAGAGTAGATTTTGTTTCTACTGTCATTTGAGGGAGTGGTTTGAAGATGGTGACCCGCGCGGGGCGTTGGCGTTGCTGTTGGCTATCGCTGTGGGGCTTATCGGCTACACGGTGGTCGTAGGAAGCTGGCAGCCCGTCCCCACCATCAGCAACATCCCGCCCGACATCCACGCGGGACCCGTGAGCGAAGTGCTGGTGTTGGCGGGCTTTGTTTTTGGGCTTGGGATGGTCATAACGGAGTCTTGCATCAGCGCGCACTGGTATCATCTATCGGAGGGGTCATCCATCTCATTTTTCGCGCTTATCGGCACGGGGGTGGGATTTTTTGTAGGATTTAACACGTGGAACGCTCTGTATAGCCTTAGGATCTCCGACGCGCCTATCATATGGCTTCCTGCCTATTTTGGCTACGGCGGGGCATTAGCGTTGCAGCTTGGCGCTATTTTACTGCTTAGCGTTTTTCTGTGGCGCGGATTTGCAAAAGAGGAGAGCGAAGAGCGCACCGTTTTTGTCCCCTCTTTTTCTCAAACTTGGAAGAGATTGTGGCAAAATCAGTGGAGCTACTGGGTGGGAGGACTTATCATAGGACTAGTCGGAGTAGCCGCCATCATCCGTATGAAGCCCTTGGGTGTAACCGCGACGATAGCTTCGTGGACGAGAGAGATATCAAATAGATTTGAACTGATACCCGCACGCCTAAACGGACTTGACGGCTTTGCCGGCTGCGGAAGCCTACCCAAACACTTCTGGCTCAATCAAGACGCCCTACTCCTGCTGGGACTTGTAGTAGGCGCATTCATAGCCTCCTTTGCCGGCGGAAATTTCCAATTTCAAAAACCAACACTCAAAGACGCCGCACTTGGGATAGTAGGCGGCACAATGCTCGGCTGGGGAGCTATGACAGCCCTTGGCTGCACCATAGGTGCCCTACTCTCCGGCACCCAAGCCGGCGCCCTCTCCGGCTGGCTCTTCGCCGCCTCAATGCTGCTTGCCATCTATGGCGGGATAAAGATAAGAAATCGCTTTTTTGGGTAAATGCGCGTGCTTTTGCTCTCTCTTCGTCATTGCGGGCTTGACCTGCAATCTTCATATGTGTAGCGTCTCT
This sequence comes from Campylobacteraceae bacterium, assembly GCA_031274495.1. GTDB lineage: Bacteria > Campylobacterota > Campylobacteria > Campylobacterales > Campylobacteraceae > JAIRKW01. The sequence goes on from JAISQB010000039.1 coordinate 19,414, forward strand.
TTTTGTTGAAAATAGTATTTATTTTATGGATGATTTCAGATCGGATATTTTCTTTGACTTGTTATGTTTTTTTAGTTTCAAGGAAATATTTTGCTGAAGCAAAAGCGCTACGCTTATTTTCAAGGAAATATTTCGTTTCACGAAAGCGCTACGCTTATTTTGGATTCCAGCCTGCGCGGGAATGATGGAGAAATGCGAAAGGAGTTTGTGAATGTGTCCCGCGAGTAAAACTCGCGGGGGATTTGTGGGGTTCGTGGCGATAGAATGGTTCGCTTTGAAACGGCGAAATTTAAAAGTCGGAGACGAAGCTCAAAGTGGCTCGTCTGCCGTCGATGAATTTGCCGAGCGTATCGCTGGTGATCTCTTTGTTGAGCAAGTTATAGATGCCTAAGTTAAATCTCAAACCGTTTTTGAGCTTCACAACCGTTCCGATATCGACCAAAGAGTAAGCTTTGTTTTTCGCCGCGTTTGTTACTGATATAGTTGAAGCCTCCTTATATGCTCCGGTATAAGTGTATTGGCTCCAGAGGCTAAATCTTTCCGTAACATCTAGATCAGCACTAGCGCTTGCCATATGTTTTGCTACACTGTTTAGCGGCTCACCTTTACTACTACCGCTTTTTTGCTCGCTGGTGGTGTAGGTGTATGTCGCGCTTAACAAAAGGTTGCGCAAAATATTGTAACGCAAAGTAGCCTCTACACCCTCTATCGCGGAGTCGGCGATGTTAAAGTATTCCGAAACTCTATGGAAGAACTCGCCGTTTTTTGGACAATCTTCATTACCGGGAGCGGGTGTCACGCTATTTTCGCACGTCACAAGAGTAGCAATTTTGTCTTTATAATCAGTATGATAGATGGTTAAACCAGCGGCAAAGCCGGCATCTTTATTGTCGTATTCCAATGCGGCTTCATAACTAATGCTTGTTTCGGGATTAAGATTGGGATTGCCCACCATAATGTAATTCCTTGAAGTACTACCGCCGCCCGTTACGCCTGCGAAATCATCGGAAGATTGCCTTAATGTCGGCGCTTTATATCCGCTTGCCACGCCGCCTTTTGCAATCAAATTATCTGTAATATGATAAACAGCATATATGCAGGGGTTAATATATGTTTCGAACGCCTCACTGTCGTTAAATCTAATGCCGCCTATCAAAGCCAGATTATCAAACGCTTCCCACTCATCTTCGGCAAAAAGCGAGTACGACCATCTTGACAAAATGGGCTTATTTGCAAATTTGTTTGTGCCCGTATCGTCCAACTCCTCCTTTTTGTATTGCGCGCCGAATGTGAGCGCGTTTGTATTGAAGAAGTAGTTCGCCTGCGTATTGAATGTAAGCACATCATATGTTATGCCGCCTCTGTTCGGATTTATCCTGTTAGCCTGCTGTAGATATGTACTTATATCAAAATCATTAAGCTTCAAATCGTGCCCTATGGCGTAAGTCTCTCTGATCGACTGCACAGTATTTGATGCCGTAGCGTTCGCGGCTATACTTTTGCCCGGACTCGTGGCGCTTTTTTGTTTTGAATACTCGTAATTTAACCACGCGCTGTTGGCGTCATTGATCTTTAAAACCGTTTTCGCACCAAAGTTTCTGTTATCATAGTTGGAATTGCCGCCTATAAACTCACTCTCATCTACTTTGAGGCTTGAGCCGTAAGTTTGCAGTGAGAGTAGGTCAGGGATAAGCGGACCGGCGACATTGATGCTTGTTTGATAGCCGCCTTCGCTTCTGTCGTTGTAGGATTTTGTAAATTCGCCTTTCATCGTACCCGACCACTCTTGTGGGATCTTTTTTGTGATGATATTGATAACGCCGCCCATCGCTTCGGAACCGTAAAGAGAGGACATAGGACCTCGCACTATTTCGATACGCTCAATCATAGAAACAGGAGGCAGGGTATTTACCGCAAAACCTGCTCCGCCGCCGTTTAGGCTGTACGCTTCGTTGGTGTTTGCCATCGGCTTGCCGTCTATGAGATAGAGCGTGTAGTCCCTGCCCATACCTCTAATTAATATATCTTTGCCCGTACTGCCGCCGCTCACATAGACGCCGGGTACATTTTTAAGAACATCCATCAGATCATTGAACGACTTCTTTTCTAACTCCTCTTTGGTGATGACATAGACGCTCGCGGGGGCATCGGCGATGTTTTGTTCATAGCCTGAAGCGCTGACGACTTTTATCGCCTCCAGCTCTTTTGCGGCGGATGAGGATGAGGTTGCGGTGGTTGCGTTTAGTGCAGTTGAAGCGTTTGCCGACGGGTTGATTTCATCAGCTGTTAATGGAAGCGCCAGACAAGTTAAAACTGCCGCCAAGGCAAATCCGCCCCCCCCCCCCCCGCTTTTTAAGCATACCAACTTTTGAGGTCTTAGTGACACTTATACCACTTTCAACTTTTTGTTTGGACAAAAAATTTGAAAGAACAAAAGAGACTTTTGCCTGTGATAAAATCATTGTTTTATCCTCCTAATTATGGGTTTTTTTATTTATGATACTAAATATCAAAACCATAATATTATACCAATAACTCTTAAAATTTGTTTAGAATATATGAAATATTTATGGGTTTTAATGAAAAAATATTCTGCTTTTTGTATATTTTATCGTTCAAAATGAGCAAAGCAACGAGGAATCTTTACGGTCGAACTTATAAAATGTTTAATCACAAAGGTTCCTCGTCGCTTCGCTCTGTCGGAACGATGGAGGCTACTTCACCCTTTGTGCGTGTGTTAGGGCGATGGCGATGGCGTCGGTGATGTCTAAGGGTTTTATCTCTTGGTTGATGCCTAAGATTCTTTTGACCATAAAGGCTACCTGCTCTTTTTTGGCTTTGGCTTTGCCGGTGACGGCTTTTTTGACTTGAAGCGGCGTGTATTCGTGGAAGTTGCCGAAAACTTGCAGCACTTTTAGGCTTAGAGCTCCTCTGAATTGAGCCAATTTCAGGACCGTTTTGGGGTTGTGCGCGTAAAAGATATCCTCTATCGCCACCTCGTCCACCTTGGCGTTTTTAAAGATGATATCTATCCCTTCGACAAGTTCGGTTATCTGATTTTGAAGTTCGACGGACTTTATTTTGATGAGTCCGGCTTCCAAAAGACGCACTCTGCCGTTTGTTTTTTCTACTATCGCGTATCCGCAGTTTCTGCTTCCCGGGTCTATCCCTAAAATCGTCATTTAAGCCCTTTAATTCGTTTACGGTTATTGTACCAACCTTTTATTTAACATACAATTCAACCAAAATTAGATAAAATGGAAGTTTTTATAAAGTTTAAGGATTGATTTTGGGTGCGAAGCTGGTAGAGAGCGTGTTTGAACTTCTAAAGGCGGAGATACCGCTTAGCGAGTATGATAAATATATTAAGCAGCTTTTTTACAACGAAAAAGAGTCAAAAGAGAATATAAGCGTCTTTAATGCGCCAAATCAACTCATCCTAAACTGGGTCAGGACAAGATACGCCGCGAAGCTTTCACAACTATTTGAGAATAAAACAAACGCCAAACACTCCATCGTTTTTACGGTAAAAAACGGCGCTGAGAGCAGCTCAAAAAAGGCTTCTTCAAAGATTCAAAATCCGGAGAGTATAAAAAACAGCATCCTAAATCCCTCCTACAGTTTCGATAATTTCATCGTCGGCGACTCTAACCGTTTCGCTTTTAACGCGGCAAAAACGGTGGCGAGTAAGCCCGGTATCGTTTACAATCCTATCTTTATCTACGGACCCACGGGTCTTGGCAAAACGCACCTTATCCACGCGATAGGAAATTTTGCTCAGCTTAGAAATAAGATCGTTATCTACGCCACAAGCGAGCAGTTTGTGAATGATTATATCCACCATCTCAAAAATGAAGTGATGGATAAATTTAGAGAAAAATATAGAAATTGCGACATTCTACTCATAGACGATGTGCAGTTTTTTCAAGGAAAAGTGGGTACGCAAGAGGTATTTTTTCACACATTTAACGAACTCTACGCGATGAAAAAGCAGATAGTCGTCACCTCCGATAAACCGCCCAAACTTATAGACGGCATAGAAGAGCGGCTGAAAACGCGCTTCGAGTGGGGTATCATAGCTGATATATCTATCCCCGAGCTTGAGACAAAGATAGCCATCATCAAGAAAAAGTGCGAGTTGGATAAGGTCGACCTCCCAAGCGATACGATAAATTATATAGCTACAAATATGGGCGATAACATCAGAGAGATAGAGAGCGCCATCATCAACATCAACGCCTACGCCTCTTTAATGCGTCAAGAGATAACGCTCGAATTTGCCAAAAATGTTATCAAAGACCAGATCAGAGAAAAGCACGAAAATATCAATATAGAAGATATCATCTACATCGTCTCGAAAAACGAAAACATAAAACCAAGCGAGATAAAGTCAAAAAAACGCTCGCAAAAGATAGTGGAGGCAAGACGCATAGTCATCTATCTGGCGCGAAGTCTGACACCTAACTCTATGCCCTCTATCGCGTCGTTTTTCGGTATGAAAGATCACACGGCGGTTTCACACAATATGAAAAAGATAAGCGAACTGATACAGAGCAATGAGGGTTTTAGACTCAAAGTAGATGAGCTGAAAAATAAAATTTTGAAAAAGAGCGAATAGGTGAAAAAAGTCCTGCATCTTTTCACCTTAAAAACAGCGATTTTTTGGTAGAATTGAGATGTTTTTCACATTTTCAACACAGTTACTATTACTATTATCTATTTTTAAAATAAAAATATTAAGGAGAAAAAATGAAAGTCGTTGTCGCTAAGAGCGTCTTGGAAATAATACTTACAAATACGCAGTCTTATCTTGAAAAGAAAGATTTAAGTCAGATAACATCTCACGTACTCTTACACGCCGAGAACGGAACGCTAAGAGTCAAAGCTACAGACTTTGAGATAGGCTTTAGTTACTTAAGTTCGGAGATTAACATAAGTGAAGACGGATACGCCACAGCAAACGGCACAAAACTTCTTCAAATCATCAAAAGTTTTAAAGAAGATGAGATAACACTTGAGACTATCAATAATTATCTCTACATAAAGCAAAAAAGCTCAAAGTTTAAACTCCCTATGTTTAACCACCTCGAATTTCCCTCTTTTCCTGATATAGAAGATAAACCCAAATTTGACATAAACGCGGAAGATTTCGTAAAAGCGGTCAAAAAGATAACCCCAACTATCGACAACAATAATCCAAAGTTCGAGTTAAACGGAGCCCTGATAGACATCAAGCCAACTTTTGTAAATTTCGTAGCGACTGACACAAGAAGACTTGGTATATTTAAAAAAGAGCGAGAAAATAACAACGAATTTTCTCTCATCATCCCCAAAAAGGCTATCGTAGAGCTTCAAAAACTCTTTTTTGAAAAGATAGAGTTCTTTTATGATGAAAATACTCTCATTGCAAAGTCTGATGATTTTATATTTTTTACGAAGCTTATAAACGGTAAATTTCCCGATTATGAGAGAATCATCCCAAAAGATAAACACTTCAGGATTCAATTAAACCGCGAAAAGATGGTTGAATCCGTTAAACAGATATCTGTCGTTTCAAACGAGATAAAGGTCACATTTAAACCCAAAAATATAACTTTTGAGAGTTTAAATGATGAAAATATAGAGGCTAAGACGGAGATTGATTTTGAGACAGGGTTGGATGAAGAGATAAATCTCTCATTTAATAGCAGATATATACTTGACTTTTTGAGCAATATAGAGGAGAGTAATTTTACCCTTGGATACAACGACTCAAGTCTGCCGTTTACGCTTGAGACGAAAGATTTTGTAACGATAGTTATGCCGATAATCAGATAAATATAAATTTAGGAAGGTAGTATGAGTAATTATGCAGCGGAGAATATAAAGGTTTTAAAGGGTCTGGAAGCCGTTAGAAAGCGCCCGGGAATGTACATCGGCGATACGAATGTCAACGGACTTCACCACTTGATTTATGAGGTTGTAGATAACTCTATAGATGAGGCTATGGCTGGTTATTGTGACACGATTGATGTAGAGATAACAACTGAGGGTTCGGCTATTATCACGGATAACGGACGAGGTATCCCCACTGATATCCACCCCACGGAGCATATATCTGCGGCGACTGTTGTTTTGACGGTTTTGCACGCGGGCGGAAAATTTGACAAAGATACATACAAAGTGAGCGGCGGTCTGCACGGCGTGGGTGTTTCGGTAGTAAACGCTCTATCTTCAAAGCTTATAGTTCACATCAAAAGAGACGGCAGCGAACATAGACAAGAGTTTAAAAAGGGTATCCCGCAGTATGATTTGGAAGTTATAGGGACCGCGAGAAAGAGTGGAACGAAGGTAGAATTTTGGCCTGACCCTGAGATATTTGAGGTGACGGAGTTTGATTTTGACACGCTGGCAAAAAGATTTAAAGAGATAGCTTATCTAAATCCTAAAATCGTTATAAATTTCAAAGACAATAGAACCGGAAGAAGTGAAAAGTACCATTTTGAGGGTGGTATAGAGCAGTTTGTAACGGACCTGAATACTAAAGAGATGGTCGCGAAACCTTACCATTTTCAAGACAATGTAGAAGATTTAGACATAGATATAGCTTTTGGTTATAACAGCTCTTATACGGAGATATTTTTCTCATTTGTCAACAATATAAAGACCCCCGAGGGCGGTACGCACGAGAGCGGATTTAGAGCGGGACTTACAAGGGCGATAGTTAATTACATCAATCTAAACGCCGCTGCGCGCGAAAAAGATGTCAAGATATCAGGTGATGATGTGAGAGAGGGGCTTATCGCTATCGTAAGCGTAAAAGTGCCTGAGCCGCAATTTGAGGGTCAGACAAAAAGCAAACTTGGCAACTCCTATGTAAAACCTATCGTTCAAAAGTATGTTTATGAACAGCTTGTCAAATATTTTGAAGAGAATCCGATAGAGGCAAGAACTATTATGAACAAATCATTAGCCGCCGCCAGAGGGCGTGAAGCGGCTAAAAAAGCGAGGGATTTGACGCGTAGAAAAGATGCTATGAGTATCGGAACGCTGCCCGGAAAACTTGCCGATTGTCAAAGTAAAGATGCCGAAATCTGCGAGATTTACCTTGTGGAGGGAGATAGCGCGGGCGGTTCGGCAAAGCAAGGAAGGGATAGAGTTTTTCAGGCGATCTTGCCGCTTAGAGGAAAGATTTTAAATGTTGAAAAAAGCCGCCTTGATAAGATATTGCAATCCGAAGAGATAAAAAATATGATCACTGCCTTTGGCTGCGGTATCGGCGAAGAGTTTGACGAAAACCGTTTGAGATATCATAAAATCATCGTTATGACCGACGCCGATGTGGACGGAAGCCATATAGAGACACTGCTTTTGACATTCTTTTTTAGATTTTTACCGCACGTCGTGGAAAGAGGGCATATCTATTTAGCTCAACCGCCGTTGTACAGATACAAAAAGGGCAAAAAAGAGATTTATCTAAAAGATGACAAAGCTATGAGCGAATTTTTGATAACAAACGGCATAGAAAATATGGATTTTCAAGGGGTCGGTACAAATGATATTATAAATTATTTCAAGATAGTTTCAGCGTATAGGGGCGTTTTGAAAGAGCTTGAGAAGAGATTTTTTATCATACAGATAGTGCGATTGCTTATAGAAAACCCCGACCTTATAGCTAAGCCTTTTAGTGAGCTTTGCGTCGATATAGAGGCGTTTGCCGCTAAGATGGAGTTTAACATCCTAAATAAAATTATCTCCGAAGACAAAATCCACCTCTTCATCCAGACAAGAAACGGACTTGAAGAGATTTTGATAGATGACGAACTCTTTACAAATAACCTCTATCAGGAGGCTTTGTATATCTACGAAAAGATTAAAGCGCACGAGATGGAGGCGTTTAAAGATGAGGATCCTATCGATGTGTTGGAGCAGATAGAAGCCAACGCCAAAAAAGGCGCTTACATCCAGCGATATAAAGGTCTTGGTGAGATGAACCCCGAGCAGCTTTGGGAGACGACTATGAATCCCGAGAACCGCAGACTGCTCCAGATCAAGATAGAAGACGCGCAATCCGCCAGCGATACTTTCGCGCTGTTTATGGGAGATGAGGTAGAACCACGCCGCCAATACATCCAAGACCACGCGAAAGATGTTAAGTATTTGGATGTTTAATGCTCTACTCTGAGTCTAAAGAGAGGCAAAACAGATTTGTCACCGCATTGAAAATCGGTTCGCCCTTTTTAGGACTCATCGTCGTTTATATAAGCGTTTTTGCCATATTTGATATGGAGAGTGACAATTTCGTCTTACTGCTTTTGTTCGTTCTCATATATATCTACTACATTTTTTATATGATATATAAGGGCTTTCGTGAGTCTCTTATAGACTACACGCAAGCTTTCAACGCCCACACGATGATAGAAGAGATACAAAAAGCCCTCAAAAAAAAGGACAAAGAGGGCATCATAGCGATCATAAACATCTTAAATATCGCCTCCATAGAGGAGCAGTACGGCGTCGATGTGCGCAACCATATATTAAGGCATCTTGTCGAAAGGCTAAACGGCTATCTCTCCTCATTCGGACTTAGAAAGATACCCATAGGGCGCTACCAGAGCGGCAGTTTTTTGCTCATCTTCAACGAGATCAACAGCAAAAAGCACTTAGATCATCTGCTCGTGGGCTTTTGCAAAGAGATAAAGGCAAAGGGTATATTTAAGATAGAGATAAAGTTAAAATCTGCCTCGATAAAGAAGAGTTACGACGACAACGCGAAAAATATCATCTCAAAACTCATCAATATCTCCCAAGATGTGGAGAATGATTTTCAGGATATCTTAAAGCCTGACGAACTTGATTATCTTATCAAAAACGCCGTGCAGGCGCGAAATTTTATCTTTAGCTATCACGCCATTTTTGGGACCGGCGATACGCAGATGCACACAAATATTTTCAGTATCAACACGAAGCTTTTGATAGACCGCTACGGCGCGCTTCCAAGGTCGCAGATACTACCTTCCGTGAAAAAAAGCGGCTACGAGGTGAAGTTTGACCAGTTCATCTTAGAGGCGCTGTTTAATGAGATAAAGCCGATACTCACGAGCAATCCCAATTTTCACTTTATCGTGAAAATCTCCCCCGTCTCTTTTAGGAACAGAAGCTTTTTGATATTCTTAAAAGAGCTATTAAAAAGCACAGATATCAGCGCGCAGAGTATCTCTTTTTCGTTTGAAGAGAGTAAGACTTATGATGAGTTTGAGCGGTTTAAAGAGATTATCAATGAGTACAAAGAGCTTGGATTTGGGGTCGTTTTGGAGCGGCTGGGGGCTAGTAACGCGGGGTTTGAGTATCTAAAGCACGGCTTAAAATTTGACATTGTGAGTTTTGATCTGGATTTTGTGAAACATATCGACACCGAAAACTACCGCCTGACGCTAAAGACGCTCATCTTCTACGCCAAAAGCCTCAACATCAAAACTTTAGTGAGATTCATAGACAAACAGAGCACCTTAGATACCCTAAAAGACGATGTTCGTCCCGATTTTGTACAGGGATTTTTACTTGATAAACCAAAAACTATAAAGGAATTTTAAAAATGAAATACGGTGAAAAGATTATAAAAGAGTTCGATATTGAGAAGGACTTGGAGATATGGGAAAACAAAAGTGAGAAAAATTACACGATTAAAATAACCCTGCCCGAGTTTGTCTGCCTATGCCCCAGAAGCGGCTATCCCGACTTTGCCGTCATCTATCTGGAGTATATACCGGGCAAGTGGGTGGTCGAACTAAAGGCGCTGAAGCTTTACATCAACAGCTTTATGACAAGGCATATCAGCCACGAGACGAGCGCCAATGAGATTTATGATGTCTTGTGGCAAAAACTAAAGCCAAAATGGCTCAAAATCACGGCTGATTTTAACCCGCGCGGCAATGTGCACACCGTCATTGAGATAGATTCGCAAAAGATAGAGAAGCTGCTATGATAAGTGCAGAACTCATAGACAAACTCTTTCTCGCCGCCTCTATCGAGAGATGGAACGACTACCCAAGGATGGTGGAACTGGTGGAACTTGACAAGCAGGCGCATAAATTTATCATCGCTTTCTTTTTAGCCAAAGAGGAAAAAGATGTCGATATGCACGCCCTCATCGAAGCGGGCGTTTTTGAGTTTTTAAGAAGAATCATCGTCACAGATATCCGCCCCGATGTCTTCCATCAAGCGCTCGAAAAAAAGACAAAAGAGATAAATGTCTGGGTTTTAGAGCGGTTGAAAGGCTCATTGGAGAGGGTAGAAGAGGGCGAGTTTTACAACCGTTTTGAGCGGTATCTCGGCGATGAGAGTTTGTACGAAAAAGAGCGCTTCATCTTAAAAGCCGCTTCATATTTAGCAACAAGATGGGAGTTTTCCATCATCTACCAAACAAGCAAATTTTTAAACGATATAGAGAGCGTCAAAAACGCCGTTGAGGAGGAGCTGGAGGACTACTTTTCACTCGAAGGCGTGCGCAAAATCTCTATGAACAAAAAGTTAGCCCGTTTAGTCGATTTAAGCGGACGCCTACGCTTTCAAAAGCGCTGGGCGCAAACGCAGCGGATACCAAGAACTTCGGTCTTGGGGCATATGCTGATAGTGGCGGTCTTGGGCTATTTTTACTCTTTGGAGGTGAAAGCCTGCTCCAAAAGGGTCGAAAATAACTTCTTCAGCGCCCTCTTCCACGACCTCCCGGAAGCTTTGACGAGAGACATCATCAGCCCCGTAAAGTACTCCGTTGACGGACTTGACGAGATAATAAGCGAATTTGAAATCCAAAAAATCGAAAAAGAGATAATGCCCTACATCCCCCACTATATGCAAAGCGAATTTTTATACCTTTTGGGCATCAAAGACGGCAAAAAAAACGAATTCCAAAACAGGATATATAAGGATGGCGAATTTACACCCGTAGATGACTCCTCAAAGTACAACGAAAACATCTACGGCGCGATAGACGGCAAAGTCCTAAAAAACTGCGACAGATTAGCCGCCTTCATCGAAGCCGCCATCTCAATCTCGTATGGCATCAAATCCAGAGAACTAAGAAGCGGCAAAGAGAGCACAAAAGAGAAG